>JAACDW010000089.1 GCA_009936775.1 Pseudomonadota bacterium | reverse complement strand
GTCGAAGTACCCGAAGGTCAGGGCAGTTTGATTGAAGCGCCAATTTTTGGTGTCGACACCGACTGGTCAGAATGTATAGAACTCGTGTCATGCAACTACGGGTTTTCCCAGCAGATGACCACCGACGTCAGTAACCAAGCGCGAACATCCGGTCGGCCAAATATTAACGATATTACTGTCGTGAAGTATCTGGACACGGTATCTCCGGTGTTGTACCGGCATGCGTTGAGCGCCACACCTCTGGATGACGGCGAAAATCCAACGGAAATTTATCTGTGCAGAAACTCTAATCAAGAAGGCGACGAGAACATTATCGCCACCATCATGACCATTTCTTTGAGCAACTGCATGATCTCGTCCGTACAGGCGCAGTCACATCCTAACGACATTGCCACTGAGCAATTTACGTTGAATTTTACAGACATTAAGTGGGCTGCGAACTTTCAGGGTGTTGATGCGAACAGTCAGGCGGGTGCACTGGTGTACCAGTGGAGTGTCGCCAAGAACCGTCAAACAATCAGCTAATAGATGGAGTATCTGTTCGATCGGCTGTGTCTTGGTAGCACGCGTTCGCGCGGTGAATCAGCCACATCCGCTGGCAGCGGCGGCATAGCGGCGTCCGTGACCCGAGAGCTTGAAAGAATTACTTCTCAACGACAGTACTTCGAAGGCTTTGAGTATCGAAGAGATGCGTCGGATCGGGCAAATGTCCTGAGCTTCGGCATCTCGCGCGGTATCGGCGAGGTGCTCAACGCGCCATCCGCTCGAGCGCTTGCACTGGAGATCAGGCGGGCGATTGTGGCTAACGAACCGCGGCTGCTGCGTCCGACGGTCAGTGTAAAGGGCAGTGATAAGGGCGGGCGCGCCTTTCAGCTTTTGATTCGAGGCTTCCTCAAGGTAGACGAGCAAATGATTGAGTACAAAAGGCACTTTTCAACGCTTGGGGTTAGCTGATGTCTCGTTCTAACCGCGATAGGCTTAACGCTTACTATCAGGCTGAACTGGATTCTCTGCGTGTGGCGGGGGATGAGTTTGCGCACACCTATCCCAGCATTGCGGCAGAGCTTTCACTCTCGGAAGGCGAGGCCCGGGACCCCCATGTAGAACATCTAATACAGTCTTTTGCGTGGATGATGAGCCGTCTGCGTATGCAAGTTGAGGCCGAAACTCGACGCCTACCCGAAACTATGCTCGAAGAGCTGGCACCGAACTTCATTCAAGCGCGACCCTCCATGGCCATCGTCGAGTGTGATGTGGACGGCGCCAGTACCGATTTTTCCGCAGGCTTTGCCCTGGAGCAGGGGTTAAGCTTTGCACCAGTGGGCGTGCTCGGCGAAGAGGATGATGTGGCGCGACTGCGCAGAGCGCGTTTTTCTGTGCCTTATGACACCCAGCTTTGGCCGATGAAAGTAACGGCAGTGGCGAGTAACTCCGAGGCGGAAGCGCGGGTCATTGCCCAAGCCTACCCAAGCTCCAGAGCGTCCATCAAAATAACTCTGCAGGCCGATGAGAGCGCCAGTTTAGATACGTTGAGGCTGGATGCGCCGCTACGATTCTATATCAATACTGAGCAAGGCTATGGCGACAAGCTGTATGACAACTTGGCATCAGGAGATATCGGTGTTGCGGTGAGCGATAGCGCGGGCACCGTGTTGCGCACGTTAAAGGCAGATAGTTTTGCTATGAGTGGTTTTGCTCATAACGAACAACTGTTTGGCCTCTGCGGCACCCATGAACTTGGCGCGTCAGTGTTACAGGATTTTTTTGCCTTCGCGGAAAAATTCTCTTTCTGCGAAGTGCTTGGTCTTGCAGACCTAGAGCTAAGCGCATTTCTGCGCGATGGCGTGGCACAAATTAATCTGCATCTGGTGCTGGATGACGCACTGTCAAATAGCGCCGTGCTGCGAGCCGACACCTTCAAATTGAACTGCTTTCCAGTCATCAACGTGTATAGCAAAACAACGGAGCCGGTCGTACTGCACGAGAAAAACTATCGTTATCGTTTGGTCGCCGACCGCTCGGCGGACCGCGAAACCGAGGTGCAGAGCATTCACAGTGTCTATGGCGTGGACCGGTTTGGCATACGACATGACATCAAGCCCTATTTCGCTGCCCAGCAACCCAAGGCTACCAGCGCTGGTCTGCACTGGGTGGCGCAAAAAGAAGAAAGCCAGCGTCGCGGCATTCCCGGCACGGACATTTGGATCTCGGTATTTGGCAAGTCAGACGTAGACGTTAATGGACTGTCGCTTTACGCCAAAACCCTGTGCAACAACCGCACCCTGTGTGAGTCGTTTGAAAGCGGACAGCAGTTGAGTCCCATCGGGACAGCGCCGGTTAGCGCTTGTCGAATGATCACTCGACCCAGCCGCTTTTGCGTGGCGGAGCTGAATGAAGACGCACAATGGTCACTGCTGGCCTCGCTGTCTCGACACCATGCGGCACTGGCCATGCCCGAGTCGGCAAAAGATACGCTGATGACTACTCTGTCACTGTGTGCTCCAGCCGAGCATGCAGGGGCGCAGCGATTGCTACAAAGCATTGAGAGTTTTACTGCAAAGGAAGAACCCGTGCCGTCTAAGGTCGGTGGCTGGCGCGGCTATCAAAATGGCACACGCTACACTCTGACCCTCAATGATCGGGTTTTTCAGGGTCGAGCCATGCTGTTCGGCCGCGTGATTCTGCACTTTCTCTGCCTGTATTCGCAGGTTAACAGCTACTCGTCATTAGACTTGTACCTTGGCGCTAGGAGGGTCCATCGATGGCCCCCAATGACTGGTCAGCAAACGCTAGCTTAAATCAGATCAACTTTGCGGCGGAGGAATATAACTTCTTCCAGCTGACAAGGTTGTTAGAAGGCCTTTCCAGCGAGGTCGGCGATGAACTACGCCTGAATTTTGCTGGTCATAATTCTCATGCAACACGGCCAAACTTTGTTGAGGGTATCTTGGTCAGCGATGACGAAGAGCACGTCGCCGTCACCGTGAAGACAAATGGCTTTCATCTTTTCGGGCAACAGGGGCCGTTGCCGCAGGTGTTTTCTGAGTTGCTGGCGCGCCAAACTCAGGCCGGTAATCCAGGTGCCGCAGCCTTTGTTGATTTGTTCAATAACAAAATTCTGCGCGCGCTCTACGACATAAAGAAAAACTTCAGCCCCATGTTGTTCAACGGGTCGCAGCAAGACGCACAGTTGTTTCGGTTGTTCGAAGCCATCTCTGGGGTTGTCGACGGCTCTGTATTTGAGCAGGCCATGCCGGAAAAATTCCAGCGTTTCTGGCGCCAGTACGCTTACCTAATGGGTAACCGTCGAGTGAGCTATGGGTTACTGAAAAAACTGCTTGGTGAATTGCTCGACGCCCAAGTGGACGTGCACCCTGGCACCGGCAGTTGGCGTGACCTACCGGCGAGCAGTCAGGCGCGACTTGATAAATCCGTTCGCCTTGATGCCAGCCGCTGTCTCGGCAGCCGGTACTGGAGTCATGTTAACGGTCTGACCATTGTTCTTACGTTTTCCTCGCCGGACCAGTATCGCGCGTTTCTCCCCGGCGGCGAAATGCATGTACAAACCGTGGCGCTGATCGCGGTGCTGACAGATTTAACCTTGGACGTGCGCTTGGCGCTGCGGCTGCATGGCGGCGCAAGGCCTGACGCCCAGCTTGGCGGGCAGTTGCGTCTAGGTCAGAGCAGTTGGTTAGGGGGAGCTGGTAGTGCCAGCAAGCAAGACGCTGTTTGCATGTTGGACCGAGAGCGGCTGCTTGGTGCGATGACGGGAGCATCATCGTGGTAGACCAGTTCGACAACAAAGGGCCATATGTTGATCGAGTCGATCTCGACGGCGAAAACTTCGATGGCTCACCAGTAAGAACCGACTCACCGCGCTGTTCCTTAGATGTACAGATGCAGTTGGTCGATGGTCGTGAACTGACGTCTCAGGTGTTGCGGCTGCAGAGCTTCGCTGGCCAAGAAGGCATTTCTCAGCCCTTCGAATTCACCTTGGATCTGCGCGTTAACGACTACACCCAGTACGAATCAACGCCCCAGTGGGCGCTGATTGAAGCAGAGGACGGCCTACCCAGATTGACCATGGACGCGCTGCTCGGTGCCTCGGTAACGGTGATGATCGGTCAGCCAGAAACGGCGGAAGACGCCAATAGCGAGTACCCAGAAAATCGGCCAGTGTCCTATTTCAACGGCGTGGTTTTCGACGTGTCCATGAAAGATCGAGGGGTTTGGGGCATTACCATGAAGCCGCGCCTGTCCATGCTTGGGCTGCAAAGTCGGTATCGAATTTTTGAAGGCCAGACCATTCTCGACGTTATTTCCCAAGTGCTGGGCGACAATGGTATAGCGTTTACTGCATCAGCCCTGCTGGCAGACGGTTCCATTGACGCTGATGCAACATCGCCGGTGGTGACTGGTCTTGCCACCTATCGAACTCAGTCTTGGATGCAGGCGGGTGAGACAGATTTGGATTTTCTTAATCGTTTGATTGAGAAAGCAGGGCTGTTTTTCTATTTCGTGCATTCCCAGAACGAACACATCATGGTGCTCACCGACCAAAGTTACTATCAGCCGTTGTTCGAACCGCTTGATATGCAGTCTGGCGATGAGTTGTCTAACGGCAGAGAATTGCGGCGGCTGTTTTTGACTGGCCCGGAACTGGGGGTGGAATTTGAAGACAGTATTTCCCAGTTCAGTTTGCAGCGCAGTTTGGCGGTGCAGGGCGTTTCGACGATTTTGGCAGGCAAGCAGTCCTCTTGGCAGTCCGAGGATCCGGCGGAAGTGGCGCCAGTTTACCGAGATGACCGCTTAGCACATACATCCTTGAGCATGGAAAAAATGCTGTTGGTGTCCTTTGGTGCCAGTGAGCGCGAATTGGATATCCGCAAAGAGCAAATCGAGAAGCAGTTGTTGAGCGCCAAATCGTCGTTTTCTGGGTCGTCGGGCTTGCCCGAGATGCGTAGTGGCTACCTATTTGCGCTGGAAGAAACTCGCGAGGTCTGGGAAGACGAGCAAAACAACGAGCGTCGCAAGCCCAGCAAGCGCGGACGCGCGAAAAGTTTGCTGCAGTCGAAGTATCCCGGACGGTTGCCGGCAGCACTGCAGTCGCGCAGTCGTCGCAAGCAAACCTAAGGCTCATCCGAACAGGATCTTGGGCCGATCCGGCCAGAACTCGACGGCGCCGAAATGGTTGCTGTAACGGTGTCACACAATGCGACCATTGATGGCAAATACAGCAACCAGTTTTCTGCCTACGATCGTTTCGGTTACGGCAAAGCCTATCAAGCAGCTGGCGATCAAGACGGCTCGATAATAGCCCAAGTGTGCGACAAAGCCGGCAACACCGAACGCGCAGCGATCTCTCCTTTAAACAAGGTGACCAAATTCGTTAAAGCCAACATGGTCAGCCGCTACTTCATGCCGAAAACCGATTTTGTCGAGAAACACCAGAAAACGTTTTCCGCATTAGGCTCCAAGGACGGTAGTTATGCTGCCCAAGGTGTTTACGTTCAGTTTATCAACAGCGACGAATGCGCCACACCAGTGTGGGTGCGCTTGTCTGATGGCATGACCACCATTCCTGAGCGCGGCACCTTCGTGATGGTCAGCCGAGCGCGCGATGAAACCGAGATACCGGAGGTCTCTCAGGTGCTGGATTCGGTTGGCTCCAGAAGAGTGATGCCGAAGAAGTATTCCAAGAACACGTCGTGGGGCGACTCCTATAGCACCAGCTATGGCGACAGCTATCGGGTATCTGTGCCCAATGTGCCGAAAACTGCCTATGACACCTTTACCGAACTGGTAAACAGGCAGCGCGAGACAAATTCATTTAACGATGTTTCTTTTTCCGAAAGCTCATCGTCTAACTTCAGCGTTGCCGAGCGTAGCCGTTCAGTATCCGTAGCTGGTGCGGCTTCTGCAGAAGAGATTAAGAGTCAGGCTGGGCTGACGCCTGCAATCGATGGCTACACCCAGGTGTCGCGCTCGGTCACCTTTGGCGACACCTACGCTGCCAGTGAGCAGGTGGGCGACCAATTTTCCGAGAGTACGAATGTTGGTTTTGCTAAAAATCTATCGACCCACAAGGGTAATCAACATTCTGAAAGCCCAGTAATAGGATCAACTTTTTCGCTATCAGATCAAGTCGGCGACGCGGTATCGCTAAGCAGCAATACGCTCGTGTCCTCAGAAAACACTAGCCTTACGAACATTTCCACTTCGAGTACGACGGACAGCATTTCTTATTCCAATGTAGGGGTGAGCTTTGCTAACTCCGCGACCGGCCTCAGCAACAGCAACAATGTTGTCGGAGTAAGTATTTCGACAAACCTCACCAACTCGAGTCTCGCGATCAGCGCCACGGGCTTGAACATGTCGGAGAATGTGACCGGAGTAAACCAATCTGCCAATCTCACTTTGGCGAATATCAGTGAAAGTTTCACCGGTATGCACGTCGGTAGTGACGCGACAGTGCTCAGCGCCACATCAAATGCCGTCGACGTAAGCGTGAGCAGCAGCTACAGCGGTGCTTCTTTGGCGTTTGATATGAGCCTGAACAGTCAGCGTTTCACCAATACCGGCTCGGGTTGGAAAGCCGACGTCAGTCCGGCCCAGCCAGAAACTGCGGTGCAGGGCACGTCAATCAACATCATTACGCAGATTCATATCTCGCTATGAAAGTTATCAAACCCCTAAAACTTGGTTTGACTCATCGTACCTATGGGTATCAGGGCGCTCATCACTTCGCGGTGAAACCCATTTTGTTCTTTGACCTTAACGACTCCCAGCGGATCATTCCCGAGGCGCAGGCATGGCAGCGTCTGATGGCCGAGTCGCCCCAACACCAGGTGTTCGATGAGGGCATGCCGAAAGCATCGCCTGAAGTTTTACTCCACGGTAGCGCATGGACACCAAGTGGCAGTCCAGCCACACACCTGCAGGTGACACTCAGCTTCGGCCAGATGTCGAAAACCTTGCAGGTAACTGGCGACCGAATTTGGCAGAACGGTTTTCTGTCGCGTAAGGCCACAGAGCCGGCGTCATTCAAAACCATGCCACTGACTTGGCAGCGAGCCTTTGGCGGTCAACAGTACGCAACCAACCCCGTAGGCCAAGGTGCGCTTAGCCAAGGTGAGAGCGGCGAAACCATCGTCGCGCTGCCAAATGTTGAGTATGTCGATCAGGCTCTGACCTCGCCGAAAAAAGCGGTAGCGCCGGCCGGCTTTGGGCCGCTGCATGTCTTGTGGGCACCGCGCACTGTTGCCGACCCTTTGTTCGACCAAGCCTATATGGACCACGTGTTTCCGGCGTTGCCAGACGAGATGGATTTCGCTCGCTATAACATGGCGCCCGAAGACCAGCGCCTACAGACTCTCTCTGCAACTGAGCAGTTTAGCCTCACCAACCTGCATAGCCAGTTGCCGGTTATCGAAGGCACCCTGCCTGCCTACCGCCCGCGAGTGTTCATTCGGATCGCGGGCGAGATGGAAGAAATAGCCGTGCAGCCAGAAACGGTGTGGTTTCTGCCAGCCGCTAACATGGGAGCCGTTCTGTACTGCGGTGAGCGCATTGTCGGCAGGCGCTATGCCCAGCTCGCACTGTCCGAACTGATGCTCAGTTATGAGGGTATGTACGACGCACCGCGAGAACTCGCTTATTACCAGCAGGTACTGCAGTTGCGCACCGACGATGACAGCAGTTTTGCCCATGTTACCGATGAGTCTCAGCTTTCGCCGCTGAAGACCCCAGAACAACAGCGGGCACAATCTCAGGCGCAAGCGGCCTATGTTGCTGAACTCAACGCCGCCCAAGACCAGCAATGGCAGGCACAGAAGACCGCCTTTGCCGAAGAACACGATATGGCCATTGCCGACGAGCATAGGCCACCGCCTATCGACCCTCGGTCGGTGATTGCACCGGCAGCGGTGCAAAGCGGCGACTACTCGTTGGCTGCGGTGGCAGAGGTTGCAAAAGAAAAACAGCAACAGGCACAGAGCAAAATAGCGGAGAGCAAAGCAAAACAAGCGGCCTCTGGGCATAGTGCGGTACCGCCCAGTATCAGCGAAGATGAAGTGCTTGCTGAGGCGATGTCAAAAACCCGGGACGGTCAGATCAGTCCGCAAAACCTGCCCGAGGACATGCCGACAGCTCGGGATGATATTCCGTCGCGTGAACAGACTGACCGACTGATATTGAAGGGCCGAGCCAAGGCGACTGCGCCGCAGCCTATCAGTTTCCGCAAGGCCCATGAGGCCGGTCACGCGTTGCGCGAGGTGGTACTACAGCGTCAGCAAGACGGTGCCGATATGACCTATCGCGACTATACCGGCGCTGATTTATCGCATCTGGATTTTTCTAATTCCGATCTGCAGGGCAGCCTTTTTGAATGCGCCAATTTGCAAGGCTGCTCCTTTGCGGGAGCCAACCTGCACGGTGCTTCCTTTGTTGGCGCGACCTTAGACCGTACTAACTTCCGTGGCGCAAACCTGTCTGAGAGCAACTTCTGCTGCGCTCGAGGAGAGCATACGAATTTTACGCAGGCAGACCTTTCCGGTGGTGTGCTCGCTCAGAACGCCTATCTTGGACTTGCCGACTTTACCGGCGCGTCAATTGATGCGGCATCCTTTATCGACAGCGAGCTGCCTTGTGCGGATTTTCATCAGGCCAGCCTAGCCAGCAGCACGATGATGCGCACTGATCTCAAAGGTTGCCTGTTCGATGAAACCACTATTGGCACCACTATTTTTCTCGACAGCAGTTTGCAGCGCTCCGCGTGGTCAGATGTAAGAGCCGAGCGCAGCGTAATTTTGAACTCGCAAATGCAAATGGCCGATGTGCAGGGCGGCACTTGGCAGCGATGCCAGGTAGCAGGCGGTTCATGGCTTACCGGGGCGACCTTTGCAAACACAGGCTTCAGTAACACTGGGCTGCGTTCTGCCCAAGGCACCGGCGCATGCTTTGACGGCAGCGCCTTTAAGGGCTGTGACTTGGCCATGACCGCATTTCCAACCGGCAGTTTTGTAGGTGTGGGCACCGCAGACTGCTTGGCCAACGACAGCGATTTTAGTGGCGCGGATTTCAGCGACGCGGCGCTTAGCAGCAGCAGTTTTGCAGACAGTGATTTCAGCGGTGCCCAACTGCGCGACGCCAGTTTCTATCAATCCGACGTGCTGTTGGCTCGTCTGGCTGAGGCCAACTACGCAGACGCGTCAGATATCATGCCAACAAAGTTGCAAAGGCTTGAAAATGAACGTAGTTGAGATGATGCCATTACTACAACAAAGGCGAATGCTAAAGGAAGAAACGCTGGCGGGCAGCCTGACGGGTATCACATTGAGTGGAGTGACATTTAAAGAGGTCGACTTTAGTCAGGTCGGCTTTGCGGACTGTGTCGTTAACGGCGTGACCTTTATCGACTGCAACCTCCAGGGTGTTGATCTGCACTTGGCTCAGATGGAGTTAGTCACTCTGCACAACTGCGATCTCAGTAACGTCGATTTATCCGGGCTGGCACTGAATCAGGTTATTGCGTCGGATGTGAATTTTGCTGGGGCGAAATTTAACGACAGCACTATAGAGAAGAGCGCGATCAATGCCTGTAATTTCGATGGGGCATGCTTCGACCGCTCCCAGCTGACTAAAACATCTCTCTCTGACTGCACAATAGCGGCTGCCAGTTGTATCGATATCGCTTGGCAGAGCTTCTCCATGTGCGATACGGATTTCACTGGCGTGATTTGGCGGCCAAGGCGGATTGCCCAGGCGGTATTGGTCAACTGCGTATTTGACCAGTTGGACCTGTCTGCTACGGCCTTTATCAATTGTTCATTTAATAACAGCGTGTTTAGCGATGTTTCCTTTGCCAAGGCCTCTCTCGTGCACTGCCAATTTGTTGGCAGTCGGCTGTCGAATACGGATTTTTTCGCCGCCGATTTAGGCGGGTGTGTGTTTGCGCAGGCGTCCCTAAGGGAATGCGGTTTTGTAAACGCCTTGATGGGTACTGCTAACTTCGATGCAGCAGTGCTACAGGCTCAAGACTTTAGCCGCGCCGACCTGCGTCAATCGAGATTTGTTGGCGCCCGTCTTGAGCAAGTACAGCTTGCCGATACGAATATGCGTGAGGCAGATCTGGCTCACGCATCGTGTGTCGAGGTGGATTTCTCTGGCGCCGAACTAGAGTTTGCGCGCTTTCATGAGGTGCAGGGCGATTACCAGTTAAGTGCGGCCCAGCAGGCAGTGGCGTTTGCTACTGACAGCGATCGGTTGCAGATGGAACAACGACTCGGGGCGCTGGGGTGAATGCGCCGCGCACAGCAGTCCAAACATAGGAGTAGGCAATGAATATGACGGTACAACAGCGGCCCACCAAAGCGCCATGTAGCTCCCAGCCGGGTGCGTCGCTGCGTTTTGAGCATATCCAAGCGCAGCAGCGTGACGACCTTTGGCTGCTACAAAGCAAGGGGTTGGCGACGCGGGCACTGAGCTGTTTGATCGAACCGTTACCGGGTGACCGAGTGTTAGTCGCAGTTGACGGCGAAGAATCAGTGATCTTGTCGGTGATCTCTCGCTCAGGCCAGGCCACTGTCTCGTTACGGCCTGCCAACGGCGGCGATTTACAGGTCAGCGCGCCTGCCATCAGCCTGACCGCTGATCGAGAAATCGAGGTGCAGGCACAAACTTCGGTGATGCTTTGCGCGCCATTTGGTGCGGTGGAGGCTGTGGCCCATAGCCTAACGCAATCTGTTAGCAGTAGCGTTGTCACCGTCGCAGACTCAATCGTCGAGAAGGCTCGCAACGTTCATTTGACCGCAGATGAATCCATCATCACCCGCGCACGGGTGCACAGTGTGACCGCTGATCAGGATCTGTTTATGGATGCTGATCGGATCAACATGGGGTAGTAGGATGTTTTTGACCGACTCAGTATGCGCCATGCACTTCGCCGCGCCTTGCGTTAACAAGCAGATTACCCCGGTGGGGCCGATCTTGTTGCCGCTGTTTAATCTGGCCATGTCTTGCACGGTACTGCCCAATATTTTGAACAGTTTTTCTCAGGGTCTGCCTATGCAGAACCTTTTAAGTCTCGGCGCGATTTCAACGGGGAGTGAACTAGGTGCACCCTTGGGTGGGCTGTTGTCGCAGCGCTTCGACGGTTCGTCGCGAAATTTGATTGGCAGCTTCAAGGTTTTTAACGGGGGTGCGCCGATCAAACGGTTCCTAGATCCCACGGGGCAAAACGGCATCATCCCAAACAGTTTTGGTATCACG
>JAACDW010000088.1 GCA_009936775.1 Pseudomonadota bacterium | reverse complement strand
GCCGAAGTGGTGAAATTGGTAGACACGCTACCTTGAGGGGGTAGTGGGCTTATGCCCGTGCGAGTTCGAGTCTCGCCTTCGGCACCAATCCTCGCGCTAAGACCTCTTGAGAAGGCTGCGCGGTAACCTAAAATCTGCCAGCGGCAAGCGGCCAAAAGGTTTCCGTTGGAGTGTCTTGCACCTTGCGGCCCACCTCCCTATACTCCGCACCCTTGTTGCTGCGGGGTGGAGCAGTCTGGTAGCTCGTCGGGCTCATAACCCGAAGGTCGTGGGTTCAAATCCTACCCCCGCTACCACAACAGGAATGGCACTTAACGCCAACGGTTTTGTTGCGTAACGGTGTCAGGCGAAGGGCAACAAGAATGGCAGTTAGAAGGGCGATCATTCGAACGCGTGAAGCGGGTGATCATAAAACCCTGGCCCGCTCGGTCTGAAAAGCCGAGAGAGTCGCGCAGTTAACGTGGGCTTTAGGCCCTTTTTTTGTGTCTGATTTTTCTGTTTGCTGGTCAGCTTTGCGACCGCAGGCAGAGCACAGAGCGGTTAGTTACAGAGTATTTGAATAGCGCATTTGAATAATAAAGAGCTACAGATTGAGGAGTTGATAACGCCCACGGTAGAGGCCTTGGACGCCCAAGTGTGGGGTGTTGAGTATCTCAGTCAGGGTAAGTACAGCGTGCTCAGGATTTACGTTGAACGCGAAGATGGTGTCAGCGTTGATCTATGCGCGGACGTCAGTCGCCATGTAAGCGATTTGCTCGACGTAGAAGAAATTTTGCCCGAGGCCTACACCCTAGAAGTGTCGTCACCGGGAATGGACAGGTTGCTGTTTAAAGGCGCCCAGTATGAGAACCATGTCGGTGAACGGATAGATGTGAGGCTCAACTATCCGTTTGAAGGCAGGAAGAAAATTATTGGCCTGCTAGCAGGCTTGGAAGATAACTCGGTAGTTGTGCAGGTAGATGGTGATGAATATCTCTTGCCATTGGAAAATGTTCAGAAGGCACGAGTTGTGCCGGTATTTGATTGAGGAAGGTTTAACGCATGAGTAAAGAACTGCTCTAGGTGATCGAATCTGTTTCCCATGAAAAAGGGGTACCCAAGGATGTGATCTTTGGCGCCATGGAAGCAGCCTTAGCCGTTGCCACGCAGAAAAAGTATGGCGAAGAGGCCGAATTCAGAGTTGCTATTGATCGTGAATCAGGCGAGTACGAAACTTTTCGCACATGGACGGTAGTGGATTTTGACAACCTCGAGGAAGAAGAGGAGCCCAATCCCGGTGCCCAATACAGTGTTGCCGAAGCGCGCGAAATTAAAGCCGATGCGGAACTGGGAGATGTTTTGGAAGAACAGGTCGAGTCGGTAGAGTTTGGGCGTATCGCAGCGCAGACCGCCAAGCAAGTGATCGTACAAAAAGTGCGTGAAGCCGAACGCGCCCAAATCGTTGACATGTACCAGTCACGGATTAACGAACTCATAGGCGGCACGGTGAAAAAACTGGGCCGCGATAACGTCGTCGTCGACCTAGGCAACAACGCCGAAGCAATTTTGACTCGAGAACATCTTATTCCGCGAGAAGTGTTCCGCGTTGGTGATCGATTGCGCGCCATGCTGGTGGAAATTCGTCCAGATAATCGCGGGCCGCAGCTGATTTTGTCGCGTACTGCGCCAGCAATGCTGATTGAGCTATTTAAAGTAGAAGTGCCAGAGATTGCTGAAGACGTTATCCAAATTCGTGGTGCGGCCCGAGATCCGGGGTCGCGGGCGAAAATCGCAGTGCAGACGAATGACGGACGCATCGATCCGGTGGGTGCCTGTGTCGGTATGCGTGGTTCAAGGGTACAGGCGGTGTCTGGTGAACTTGCCGGGGAGCGTATCGATATTGTGCTTTGGGACGACAACCCAGCGCAGCTAACCATTAATGCCATGGCGCCGGCAGAGGTTGCTTCCATCGTTCTCGATGAAGAAACCCACAGCATGGATATTGCGGTTACCGAAGAAAACTTGGCACAAGCGATCGGACGTGGTGGTCAGAATGTCCGCCTTGCCAGTGATCTCTGCGGATGGTCGTTAAACATCATGACCGAAGAAGAAGCGGCGCAAAAACAAGAAGAAGAGTCCAGCAAGTTTGTGGGCGAGTTCATCGAATATTTAGCAGTGGATGAAGACGTTGCAGAAGTGCTGGTTGAGGAAGGGTTTACCACGCTGGAAGAAATCGCCTATGTACCGATGGAAGAAATGCTCGCCATTGAAGGCTTCGATGAAGAGATTGTTACCGAGCTGCGTAATCGCGCCAAAGACGCCCTGCTAACAAAAGCGATAGCCAGCGAAGAGGCATTAGGCGACGTTAAGCCAGCGGACGACTTGCTGGAAATGCGCAGCATGACGCGAGAGTTGGCCTATCAGTTAGCCAGCAACGAAGTGGTGTGCATGGAAGATCTGGCAGAGCTAGCGGTGCCAGAGCTGTTGGATGTTGCCCCGGATCTTGGTGAAGAAGAAGCGGCGCAATTGATCATGATCGCGCGGGAACCTTGGTTTGCCGAGGCAGAAGCCGCAGATGCTGAATCAGCATGAACGGTGCGAAGCGTGGTAGCAGATTGTGAATTAGATTAACAAAGACGCGCTAGGCAGGAATCGCCTGCCTAGTAGGAGTGATTGATGACTGAAGTAACGGTTAAACAACTTGCAGATTCGGTAGGCGCCCCAGTCGATCGCCTGCTCAAGCAGATGCAGCAAGCAGGCCTGTCGCATAAGGGCGAGGAAGAATCTGTGAGCGAGCAGGAAAAGCAAACCTTGCTGACCTATCTAAAGGGTGGGCAAGGAGAATCAGCAAAGCCCGCGGAAAAGATTACTCTCAAGCGCAAAAGTACAGGTACGTTAAAGTCCGGTCAGGGACGTACTGGCCGTAATGTCACCGTAGAGGTTCGGCGCAAGCGAACCTACGTGAAGCGTTCTGAAGTCGCACCAGAAGCTGCGGCAGAGCGCAGCGAGCCTGTTGTTTCGCAAAGTGAGCTGGAAGCCCAGCGAATTCAGGAAGAAGAAAAGGCCCGGGTCGAGGCTGAAGAAAATGCGCGTAGTGCTGAAGCAGAACGTAAGGCCGAAGCCGAGCGGCGTGCAGCGGAAGAAAAGCAAAAAGAAGCAGAGCTGAAACAGCAGCAAGACCAGCAGCGCGCTGCGTCAGAGCAGCAGGCAAAACAGGCACCTACCGCACCGGTGTCCGCGGCAGATATTCAGGCCAAGGAACAGTCAGAGCAGCGCGGTGGTAAGCGGTCGCGTGGACGCGAGCGCTCGTCAACAGGTGCGGCGGAAAAGGGTCGTCGGCGTGAGTTAAGCCTGAAATCAGAGCGGCGCAACAAGCGTCGGCCAACGCAGCGCGAGGCTGCGCTGCATGTTGATCAGCAAGGCGGTGAATTTAAGCCAGAAGAATTTATTTCACGCGAGGTCGAAGTCGGTGAAGTAATTACTGTTGGTCAGTTGGCGTCGGGCATGGCGGTAAAGGCGGGCGAAGTCATCAAAACGCTGATGGGCTTAGGTGTTATGGCGACGATCAATCAGGCCATCGACCAAGACACTGCTACCCTTGTGGTGGAGGAAATGGGTCACCGGATAAAAATTGTCAGCGAAGATGTGCTTGAAGAACAGTTAGAAGCCTCCCTGGTTATTGAAGGTGAGACGACATCACGAGCCCCCGTTGTAACGGTTATGGGTCACGTCGATCATGGCAAAACATCGTTACTTGACCATATTCGTCAGGCTCGCGTTACCTCGGGTGAGGCGGGCGGCATTACGCAGCATATTGGGGCCTACAGTGTGACGACCGCCAACGGCCAAATCACCTTTATCGACACCCCGGGCCACGCCGCATTTACCTCAATGCGTGCGCGAGGTGCAAAGGTCACCGATATCGTCATATTGGTGGTTGCAGCAGACGATGGAGTCATGCCGCAAACCGAGGAGGCCATTCAGCACGCCAAGGCCGCCGAAGTGCCAGTTATTGTGGCCATTAACAAGATGGATTTAGAGGGTGCGGATCCCGACCGAGTAACCAATGAGTTGGCTGCAAAAGATCTGGTGCCTGAGGCTTGGGGCGGAGACGTGCAATTTAAGCAAGTATCAGCCATGACCGGTGAAGGTATGGACGAGCTACTTGAAGCGATTTCGCTGCAAGCGGAATTGCTTGAATTGTCTGCCATCGATGAGGCCCCTGCACAGGGTGTGGTCGTGGAGTCGCGTTTGGACCGAGGGCGTGGGCCGGTGGCGACAGTACTGGTGCAAAACGGTCGGTTGCAGCAGGGCGATATTGTTATCGCCGGGGAATTTTATGGTCGTGCACGAGCCATGCTAGATGACACTGGGGCCAATACCAAGGAGGCTGGACCGTCTATGCCGGTGGAACTGCTAGGCCTAAATGGCACGCCGGGAGCCGGTGACGATTTTGCCGTCGTAGCAGATGAACGCTCTGCTCGCGAGTTGGCAGAGTTTCGGCGTGACAAGATGCAAGAGCGCATTCAGGCCACCCAGCAGGCGGCCAAACTCGACAACATGTTTGCCAATATGATCGAGGGCGAGAAGCGTATTTTGAAGTTGGTGGTGAAAACCGATGTACGCGGTAGCCTTGAAGCGATTGTTCAAGCCATGTCGGAAGTCGGCAACGATGAAGTTTCTGTGCAGGTGCTTGGCTCTGGCGTGGGTGGTATTTCAGAATCCGACGCGACCATGGCGGCCACCTATGGCGCTACCGTATTTGGTTTCAATGTGCGTGCGGATAAAACCGCGAAAACTCTGCTGGAACGCGAGGGTGTTGAGCTGCGTTACTACAGCGTTATTTACGAATTGATTGATGATGTGAAGGATGCGCTCTCAGGCATGCTATCGCCGGAGATTAGGGAAGAAATTGTTGGTACAGCCGAAGTGCGAGATGTCTTTCGCTCACCACGTTTTGGGCAAATTGCTGGCTGCATGGTTATCGATGGCACGGTCTATCGCAACAAGCCGATTCGCGTTTTGCGTGACAACGTGGTGATTTATGAGGGCGAGTTGGAGTCGCTACGACGCTTCAAAGACGATGTAAGCGATGTCAGAAATGGCACCGAGTGCGGTATCGGAGTGCGTAACTACAACGACGTGCGCGCGGGCGATAAAATCGAAGGCTACGATACAAAGGAAATTGCCCGCACGCTTTAAGGCTGTGTGCTGGTAACACTTTATGTCGCGAGACCTACGCGTTGCAGACTTTGTTCGTGATGAAGTGTCACGGATTTTGCAGCGCGATATGCGTGACCCACGGGTCGGCAGTTTTGTTAGCGTCAACGATGTGCGCGTGAGTAAGGACCTGTCATACGCAGAGATTTATGTCTCCTCGTTGCAGGCAAATGACAGCAAGGCACAGCAGGAGCTGATTGAAGTTTTGAATCGCGCCGCGGGTTTTTTCCGCACTGAACTGGCGCGACGGCACACCATGCGCACTACGCCAAAACCTCGATTTCACTATGACGAGTTAGTAGAGCGCGGCCCCCAGCTGGAAAAACTTATTGGACAAGCAGTATCTCAAGACCAAGCCCGCTCAGAACAAGTGTCGGAGGATGATGCCTCATCGTTATCGACGTCTCCGTCACCGATAACGAAAGAGAACTAAGCGATGGCGAGGAAGAGAAAGGGCCGGTCGGTTAACGGTGTGTTGGTGTTGGATAAGCCGCCGGGGATTTCATCCAATGATGCTGTACAGCAGGCGAAGCGGTTGTTCGGTGCTCAGAAGGTGGGTCATACCGGCAGCTTGGACCCTTTGGCCACAGGGGTGTTGCCGCTGTGTTTTGGCGAGGCCACAAAGTTCTCGCAATATTTGCTCGATGCAGACAAGAAGTACTGGACGCGAATCAAGCTGGGGGTAACAACCCAGACTGGTGACGCCGATGGCGAGGTCATCGCGGAGCAGGATGCTTCGACTATTTCCCAGTCACAAGTGGCACAGGCGCTGAAAAAATTTGTTGGTGAAATACAGCAGATCCCGTCAATGTACTCGGCCCTCAAACATCAGGGCCAACCACTTTACAAATTGGCGCGTCAAGGCATTGAAGTTGAGCGTGCGCCAAGGACGGTAACCGTATACAGTGCCGAGCTTTTGCGTATGCAGGGTGTGGAAATTGAATTGTCTGTACACTGCAGTAAGGGCACATATGTTCGAAGTCTGGCAGAAGACCTAGGCACGGCCTTAGGCTGCGGCGGACATGTCAGCGGGCTGCGACGTTTGGCCGCAGGGCCCTATGAGGAAGCGCAGGCAACGACATTTGAGCGCCTAAGCGCGATAGCCGAAGCGCCCCAGTTAGACGCGCTGCTGCTGCCAGTTGCGAGTGCAGTGTGCACTTGGCCGGTTGTGCGTCTGCATGAAGACACTGCTCATTACGTGATGCAGGGGCAGCCGGTACAGGTTGCTCACGCCCCAACTCAGGGTTGGGTACAAATATTTGCAACCGCCGAGGAAGAACGCTTTCTCGGGGTTGGGGAAATTTTGACAGATGGCCGAGTGGCACCCAGAAGGTTGGTCGCTCACAGCTAGTCAGGATATGTGCGTCAAGACTGTCAATACGCGCGGTTTTGATGCTTTAAGTAATAGCGTATTTAGGAGAAAAAAATGGCATTAACCGCCACAACAAAAGCAGAAATCGTTAAAGAGTATCAGCTCGAAGACGGCGACACTGGCTCTCCCGAGGTCCAGGTAGCATTGTTGACACACAACATTAATACCCTTCAAGACCACTTTAAGGAGCACCACAAAGACCATCACTCTCGTCGCGGTCTGATTCGTATGGTGAACCAACGGCGCAAGCTGCTGGATTACCTGAAGAAGAAAGACGTAGCTCGCTACAGTGATGTAATCAAGCGACTCGGGTTGCGTCGATAGGTAAGTTTTGGTCCGCCCCTATAGCAGGGGCAGACATCCCGCAGCGATACCAAGGTTCGTTGTTGAGGCCGTGAGTTAGGCCGATGGATACGCCGCCAAAGAAAAAAGTGCCGCGTGAGAGTTGGTAGCCCTTTGTTTTGAGCAAAGCGGAATTAACACGATAAGCATGGCCACTGCGGGTCGCCGCACAGCGAAGAACCTGTGCAGTGCAAAACGACAAATGAAAGCAAAGAAAGCAAAACGTAGAAGAAAACAGATCCAATTGGAGAAATCAGTTTGAACCCCATTTATAAAGAATTTCAATATGGCGACGACACCGTTGTCATGGAAACCAACAAGGTAGCTAAGCAGGCGACCGGGTCGGTGACCGTAACTATTGGTAATACCGTCGTGCTGACCACGGTGGTCGGCGCCAAAAGCCCACGTCCCGGGCAGGATTTTTTCCCGCTGACCGTGAACTATCAAGAAAAAACCTACGCTGCGGGCAAAATCCCGGGCGGATTCTTTCGTCGTGAAGGACGGCCTAGCGAAAAAGAGACACTGACTTGCCGCCTCATCGACCGTCCGATTAGACCACTCTTTCCCAAGGGTTTTATGAACGAAGTTCAGGTCGTGTGCACGGTAATCTCAGCCGATAAAGACCAAGATCCAGATATAGCGGCAATGATCGGCACATCGGCGGCCTTGGCCATTTCCGGTATTCCATTTAAAGGTCCACTGGGTGCCGCTCGTATTGGCTTCATCGACGGTAACTACATACTTAACCCGGGCTACGAGACCTTAAAGGGTTCAATGCTCAACATGATGGTAGCGGGTACCGAGTCGGCTGTTTTGATGGTGGAATCTGAAGCCAAGGAGATGACGGAAGACGAGATGCTAGGCGCAGTGCTGTTCGGCCATCAGGAAATGCAGGCCATTATTACTGCGGTAGCCGAGTTAGCGGCGGAAGCCGGCAAGGAAGCTTGGGACTGGCAGGCAGCGGAGAAAGACGAGACATTGCAGTCCGCTGTATCTGCGGCCATCGAAGCAGATTTGGGCGAGGCCTATCGTATCTCTGACAAAATGGATCGTCAGGCCGCAGTTTCGGCGCTGCGACAAAAAGTAGTTGCAGCACTGGCTGGCGAAGGCGGTGACTTTGCCGCAGACGATGTATCCGATACCTTTGCCCGAGTAGAGAAAAACTTGGTCCGTAAGCGCGTATTGAACGGTGAGCCTCGTATCGACGGTCGAGATTTGCGCACCGTGCGTCCGATTGAAGTGGAAGTTGGCATACTGCCGAAAGCACACGGTTCTGCATTGTTCACCCGAGGCGAAACTCAGGCCTTGGTGGTTGCTACCTTGGGTACGCTACGCGACGCCGCGCTGATCGACGCGCTGGAAGGGTCTTACAAAGACACCTTTATGCTGCACTACAACTTCCCGCCCTACAGTGTGGGCGAGGCAGGCTTCATGAGTGGGCCAAAGCGCCGCGAAATTGGTCACGGTAAGTTGGCACGTCGCGGTGTTACAGCAGCTCTGCCGAATTCTGACGACTTCCCTTACACCATTCGTGTGGTCTCAGAAATTACCGAATCGAACGGCTCTAGCTCCATGGCCAGCGTCTGCGGTACGTCTTTGGCGCTGATGGATGCGGGAGTACCGGTAACGGCTCCGGTTGCCGGTGTGGCCATGGGTTTGGTCAAAGAAGGCAATCGCTATGCGGTGCTGACCGACATTCTGGGTGATGAAGATCACCTAGGCGATATGGACTTTAAGGTAGCCGGTACCGATAACGGTATTACTGCGCTGCAAATGGACATTAAGATCGAAGGCATTACTGAAGAGATCATGGAAGCAGCGCTGGCGCAAGCTAACGAAGCGCGAATACATATCTTGGGCGAAATGAACAAGGTTATTAGCGAGTCTCGGGAAGAGCTTTCAGCGAACGCGCCTGCCATGGTGACGCTGAATGTGCACCCGGACAAAATCCGCGACATTATCGGTAAGGGTGGGGCAACCATTCGCTCGATTGTTGAGGAAACCGGTGCAGAAGTGGACATCAATGATGATGGCAGTGTGCGCATTTATGCGGAGGATGCGTCTGCTAAGGATGCCGCCGTTGCGCGTATTCAAGAGATCACCGCCGAGGCCGAGGTCGGTCGCATTTACAAGGGCGCGGTAGCGCGCATGGTGGACTTTGGCGCCTTCGTAACGATTCTGCCCGGCAAAGACGGACTGCTGCATATTTCCCAAATCGCTGAAGAGCGTGTGGAAAACGTTAGCGACTATCTTAGCGAGGGTCAGGAAATCGAAGTAGTTGTGCTCGATGTAGACCAGCGCGGTCGTATCAAACTCTCAATCAAAGAGTTGGAAAACTATCGCGATCAGAACGACGCTGACTAGGCCTTGCGTAGCGCTCCGCACTGAAAAGATCTGGCCAACACCAGATCTGCGCGACAAACAGCCCTGAGCGTGTAGACAGCCCTGAGCGTGTAGACAGCCCTGAGCGT
>JAACDW010000087.1 GCA_009936775.1 Pseudomonadota bacterium | reverse complement strand
TAACAATGTCTATACGAAACAAACTTCTTGCTTTATTGATCGCCGGTTTTGCGGTCTTACTGTCGATCTTCCTTTTTTCCACCCAGACGCTCTCCAGTGCTTCCAAGCAGTTTATGTCGGATTCCCTCGCGCAGACCTACAGCGCCGCGTGGTTATCAGCGTCGGATGCCCAATTTGAACGTTCGGTAGAGCAATTTGACCCGGAGCTTGGGGCCCCAGAAATTACGGAACTGTGGGATCCGTACATTAATGCGTTTGATGATAGCGGCGACGAGAATCCATTGGTTGCTGCCTTAGAAACGGATCGTCCCGATCTTGCCCGAGGCTATTTTGACCAGTTGTTCATGGAAGCGGTTGATCTGGAACAGATCAGCTTTGTAATGGCCTACACGATCACCGGACGTCAGATTTATTGCTTGTCAGGCTTGTTTCTCCACGGTGCAGACCCCTGCGGTAAGGCCGCTCGCCCTGATTTTTTCCTGAATTTCGACAGTTTTCTGCGCAATGCGATACAGCGACCGACCCGCAACATTGTGCGCATCACTGACACCACGGGCGACAAACCACTGTCGATCAACGACTCACTCTCCTTCGGCGTTATGGACGCCAACGAGGAAGCAGTGGCGCTGGTGGTAATCGGCAAGAACTTGGTAGATAACCTTGAGTTGTTTAGCGAAGACTTTGAGGTGCGGCTGGCAGTGCGTTCCAATGGCCAGTCGATAAGCCTTGACGACTATTATGACGATGGCGGCTCGGAATCCACAGAATATGGGGTGGCAAACCTGCGTAAGTTAATCGCAGAGGGCGAACGTCTTGCAGAGGAATCTTCGGATGCCACCTACAGCGAAGTCATAAACGAACTCGGCGTATCCATCACGTCGATACCGCTGAGCTATCAGGCGACAGCAGAAGAAATCAGCTTGATGATCTTTAAGGACCAAAGCGCCAGCATCAATCAAGAGCAGCAAACTACCTTGAATACCTATGCCAGCGTGGGGGCCATAATCGTGTTGGTGGTTGCTGTGATACTCGCGCTGATTTGGGGAGCCTTTGGCCAGATCAAAGTCGCTATCGATATACTGCGCGGTATGGCAGAAGGGGACTTGTCGCTGGAAATGCCAGAGCGCAGTCGTCTCTTGGCCTCAGATGGAGATGAGGTAGGGCGCTTATCCGTGGCCATCGATTCCTACCGCGACAAACTGCGCGACGCTGAGGAGCAGCGCGTCGAACGGGCGCGTCGGCGTATAGAACGCGACAATATCATGTTCGAGAAAATGGAAATCCTAGCCGGCGAACTCGATGGTGGGGCAAAAGACCTGATGCTTAGCGATATCGAGCACATGCGGCAAGAAGTGGAAACCGGCGACGATGCCGCCAAGGAAAGAGCCTCTATCGAACTCATGGGCGTGGCATTCTCCCGAATGTCTGATCAGGTGACATCGCTAATCAACGCCAGAACAGAGGAACTGGTGCGGACGCGTGATGAAATTGATAGTTCCATTCGATATGCGGCAAGGCTGCAGAACGCTTTGTTACCAAAACAATATCCGGGCGACATTTCCTTCAAGGTCCATTGGCGGCCCAGAGACTTGGTTGGTGGCGATATTTACTTTGTCCAAAGCTTGCCAGACCGAGTCTACATCGCCGTAGTGGACTGCACAGGGCATGGTGTCCCCGGCGCGTTTTTGTCGATTATCGCGCGTTCTGTACTCGAACAGGCCATCGACGAACACCAAGCGCAAAATGCCGGTGATTACCTGACAAAGGCCCATAGCCTGATTATGGAAACCCTAAGTCAGCAGGACAGTGCCAATGAGAAAATCGACGAAGGTTTCGATGGCGGGGTGTGTATCTATCACCGCAAAGAGCAGCGTCTAGAATTTGCTGGGGCGGAAGCGTCGCTGTTTAGAGTGAACGACACGGGGGCCTCAGAACTTAAGGGTGATAGAAAGTCTGTTGGTTCGTCCCGCTCAGGCGGAGCCTACCAATTCAATACTCATGTCATTGAAAACCCGCAAGGTGCCTTTGTCATGCTGACGGACGGCATTACCGATGTTATGAGCGCTGAAGATCGGCCCATCGCCTTTGGTCGGCGCCGGGTGCTGCGCACATTGCAAAATTCAACCCAAACAACGCCAGAAGGGTTGGTTAGCAACATTATGACGAATGTAGACCTGTACCGTGGCGGCGCGCCCTATCGGGACGATCTAACGCTGCTGGCTTTCTCGATAAATGGCGATGAACAAGAAGCCGTAGTTAGGGATGTAGAGGAGGTATAACCATGGAACAAGCAGCGACTCAAAGAACACCGCGCATCGAGATAACCAGTGCCGCATGCAGCATTGTTGGCGAATGCTACCCGGAAAATATCCAAGAATTTTCGGCTCCTGTAATGAGCGCATTGCGTGAGTCTGTGCCGGACAGCGGCAGCTATACAGTGGATATGGAGTTGTTTTACTTCAACAGTTCATCGGCAAAATTTTTGTTCGATTTCTTTGAATTTTCTGAAGAAAAAGCCGCCAACGGGGTAACAGTGAAGGTTAACTGGAACTACCGAGAGGACGACGACACTATGTTGGAGGCCGGCGAAGATTTCGCCGAAGATTTGGAAACCTGCCAATTCGAGCTAGTGCAAGTCGCAGTACCGACCAACGACTAAGGTTGGTACCGCAGGTTACTTTCACGCAATTACGTAAGAATTCATCGGAGCTTTCTAATGATTAATGACGAAACCCTTGAACTACACAAGTTTATGCAGGCGCGTAAGACCCTGTTTTGCTACTCCGGCCCATTGTCCGAAGATTTGCTGACGACCATATCGAATCCGGTACGGCAGCAGGTAGCGGAATCGGAAACCGATGAAGGCGTCGCTAAGCGCGTGTTCGGCGTTTTTGTAGAGCAGGCCCAGAACATCATCCGCTACGCCACTTTGCGCGCTGATACAGGCGAGGGTGTCGGCACCATTGCCATAAGCCTCACAGAGGATGATGGTTTTCTTATCGAAGCAGTGAACGCGATCGATTCCGCCAAGCGCACGGCGCTGGAAAGTACGCTTCTAGAGCTGAGCATGAAGGATGCCAAGGAACTGCGCAAAATGTACAAAGACCGGCTACGCAGCGGTCCTCCCGAGGGCTCTCAGGGTGCCGGCCTTGGGTTTATTGAAATGGCTCGCCGGGTGCAGCGATTTGAGTTTGAAATCGCTGATACCGAGAACGGCCCAGTATTTGTTTATCGGGGCTATGTGTCCTAACGGTTTGGCGCCCGGCACAGGCGCGTTTTAAAGCAGCGTCTCTTGCGCTGATTTTTCCTTCAGCTGAGCTTCAATTTTTTCCGACGCTTTTTCTAGCGCACTTTTCGCTGCCTCAAGTTGAGACGGGGTCAAATTGGCAATGTCTGTATTGATCACCGAGCTACCGATCTCGAAAGACAGTCGCGAAGCGGCGTCGATGTCGTCATACACAGGCCTGAAAGTACGCACCGGCCCCATGCCCTTAAGGTTATGCAGGGTTTCTAGCTCCTCACAGGGTACGCGGTCGCAGACTAAGGAATAAGTGTCGAACGACATAAGAATGTCGCCGGGATCGGCGGATGTTTCGAGTCTTGAGGCCGTATTCACAGTGGCTCCAAAGGCCGTGTACTCAAGCCGCAGATCGCTGCCAAAGTTACCTACGGTGCAAAAGCCAGTAGCGATACCAATGCGCATCTCCAGTGGCTGTTGCATACCATAGTGGTGCCAGTTGTCGCGCATTTCAGCCAGCGTGTGCTGCATGTCCATGGCCATCTTGACGCAGGTCACCGCATCTTCTTTCACACCCTTGGACTCCGGGTCGCCAAAAAACAGCATGATGGCGTCGCCAATGTATTTATCTACCGTAGCCCCGTACTTGAGTGCGATTTCGGTCATGGTGCCCAAATAGAGATTGAGCATTTCCGCTACGTCCTCTGGCTCGAGATCCTCTACGATGTTGGTAAAAGAACATAAATCGGAAAAAAAGACAGTAAGCTTCTTACGTGAACTAACCCGCGCCACTGCCTTAGAACCGCTAAAAATAGACTGATAAATCTGCGGCGATAGGTATTTCGAAAGTTGCGTAGAAAGCCCCTCAAGTTGGCGATTGGTTTCCTGCGCCTCATTTGAAAGCTCATTCAGGCGCTGCTCACTTTTGTCGCTGAGCTTGATAATTCGCCGCGTCGTCCGTAAGAGTTTTTGATACTCTTTTGTCAAGCTTTGGTGGTCTTCTTGGGAGGCTTTGCCCGCCTCGATCAACGCCAGTGATGATTGCAACACGGTAGTCTCGTGTTCAAAAATGTCGCCCGAGGGCTCCTCTGAACTCATGCCCCGCTCCTTGTTA
>JAACDW010000009.1 GCA_009936775.1 Pseudomonadota bacterium | reverse complement strand
GGAACTATTGATCGACAGGATAATGTCGTGACCTTGCTGTCGCCAGTGGGCAGCATCCGCCAGCGCAGCAGCCTGTACTCGGGCATCGATTGTGCGCACTAAACCTGCCTGCTCGGCAAGGGCAAGGAAGTCTCCAGGGCCCAGCATCCCTAGACGCTGATGATTCCACCGGGCAAAGGCCTCCACACCGACTACCTTGCCAGTAGCCAGGTCCACCATGGGCTGATAGTGGGCGGTGATTTCATCCCGACTCAGCGCTTCGCGAAGCTCTTGTTCTAACTGCAGTTGGGAAAAACGCTCGCGGCGCATCAAGGGATCGTAGACCGCACAGCCGCCGAATCCCTGACTCTTAGTGTGATACATCGCGGTATCTGCCGACTCGAGAAGGCCATCGATCGTCGTGCCGTGATCCGGGTAGCGGGCCAAACCGAAACTGGCACCACAGGACAACGTATAGCCTGCCACATTGATCGGCTGCCGCATCAAATCCAACGCTTCCAGACACAGCGCCAATGCCTCGCTTAAGTTTTCCGTGGTAGGCAAGAACAAAATGAACTCATCGCCACCAAAACGGGCAAAAATGTGCTCGGCGGCCAACGACGCCTGCAGGCGCTGACAAAGTGCCGCCAAAAATTCGTCGCCGATGCGGTGGCCTAGGGCGTCGTTAACGGTTTTGAAACGATCTAGATCGAAGAATACAAATACGAAAGGTTTGGGCTGAGCAGATGCAGCCACGGTTTCGATGTGTTTTTCTACCGTAGAGATCAGATTATACCGACTGGGCAGACCGGTTAGGGCATCGAAATTCAATTGCTGCAATATGCGCTCTTCTTCCGCCTCACGATGGCTGATGTCCATAAGGCTGAAAAAAAACAGGGGGGCCTGCGCGTCCGCGGGCTGAAACGTGTCAACGGAGCCAACACGCAACGCTACCCAGCTGGGGAACTCCCGGCGCTCGCTGTCCGCTGCCTTGATGCGCAATTCTATAGGCCCCAACTGCGAGAAAGACTGTCCCGCCATGGGCGCAATGCGCTCTTGCACAAACTGGCTGAAGTTTTGCTGGTCTGTGGCCTGCAGCAGCGACGCGAAGGACTGGCCCTCTAGCGCCAGCGCGCTGACGCCAAAAAGAATCTCGCAGGCATCAGTGGCACAGTGAATAACCCCGCTAAGGTCTACGAGCAGCATAACGTCTGGCCTAGCGCCAATTATAGCATCGCAAATACGCTGCACATCTGGAGACAGGTTTATTGGGTTCGCGTCTCGCGCCTGATTGATCAGTTTCACCAGCCGCAGCGAATCCGTGCGCGGCAGCTTTGGGGTGACTGAATCGGTAAAAAAATCAGCCATCTCGGGGAGCAGATTGGATGAAGGGCATGGGCCAAATCGGGAATACCCGAGCCAGGGCAGAGAGGGCTAGGGCGTGCTTCAGTTCACCGCCAACCACCGCCTCACGCACCTGCGCCTGACTCATAAATTCTAACTTGATCGCCTCACCTGCACCCAAATCCTGCGGCTTGGTCAGTGCAATATCGGTGGCCAACCAGTGATGGCAGATGTGATTATGGAACGCTGGATTAGGCTCCACCGCGCCAAGGTATCGCCAGTTTTCGCTACTGTAGCCCGTTTCTTCCAGCAGTTCCCGTGCGGCAGCGGTTTTGCTGTCCTCACCCGGATCCACCATGCCCCCTGGCGTTTCCAAGGTATTGTAGCCCACGCCGAAGCGAAACTGGCGGATCATCAGCGAGCGCCCCTGTGTGTCCAGTGCGACCACATTAACCCAGTCCACAGACTCCAACACCAAACGGTCGAAGGTTTGGCCATTGCGCGGGTTGCGCAGCGTATCGATGCGCTTTTCAAACAACATTAGGCCCGCGTCTTCATAGCGCGAGCCGAGGAGCTGCCAGGTTAATTCATCGTCACTCAACGGTTTGTTCCTGCTTCATATCCACCTCGTTGCCTAGCTACTTCAGCACTTGGCCGTCTGCACGAAAAGGCTGCATACCCTGCCTGCCTAAGGCAGCCGTCCATGGCCGCACATGCTGTTCGGCGCGGACTTGAGCCAGTGCGTCTGCCACCCGCGCGAAGGTTGCCAAGGTATCCAGCGACCGCAATGTGGGGTCAATCATCTGCCACTTGCCCTGACGCTGCTTGGCCAAGGCTTCGGCGGGTTCCACCCATTCGCCGGTAATGGTTTCTTGGGTATCTGATAGCGCCACTTCACCCTCAGGTAGTGCGGCCAGAAAAAATCGCGT
>JAACDW010000086.1 GCA_009936775.1 Pseudomonadota bacterium | reverse complement strand
TCTTCTGCTGCTGGTTCCTCTGCCGCTGGTTCTTCTGCTGCTGGTTCTTCTACTGCTGGTTCCGCTGTTGTCTCATCCGCCGCTTCGGCAGCTACCTCTTCTTCTGGGGCCTCCTCTGGAGCGGTAGGCACTACAACCTTGATGAGTTCGTTGGCTACGAGGATCGCAACCTTGTCATCACCGTTGATCGCTTTCTTGTCGGCTCCCGCAACGGCATATCGGCCATCGCGGCGTTGGTAGATAGTGTACTCATCATTTTTTACGACGACTTTCATTGGCTTCTCCAGCATTGGTTATTGCACTGCCTTGGGCGCAGATCACGCCCAGGCAACGCAGGCTACCTTGTCACAACGTCGGTTGAAAGCAGCGCCGCGCGGGATCAAACCAGTGACCGCTGTCAGCGGGCCGAATGGCCCGGATATGAACAAGGTCAGAGGACGCAAAGCTGGCAGTCGCAACGACATAACGCGTATATCGAAATAACGAATTCGAAGACCAAGACCCTCGTATTAGGTCATGGAGGGCCTATAATCGCGCCCGTCCCAATTAGCCCATTTTATCTTTTTTTGCAGGATCAATTATGGCGGCACTCGTCGAAGAACAGGTCACCTCTATTACGCATTGGAACGATACCTTGTTCTCCTTCAAAACCACGCGCTCGGACAGCTTCCGCTTCGAAAACGGCCACTTTGTCATGCTTGGCTTGCATGTTGACGGCAAGCCACTGCTGCGCGCCTATTCGATTGCCAGCGCCAATTACGACGAATTTCTTGAATTTTTTTCCATCAAAGTGCCCGACGGCCCGCTGACCTCGCGACTGCAACACTTGCAAATTGGTGACCAGGTATTGGTCAGTAAAAAACCCGTAGGCACCTTAGTTATTGACGATCTCAACCCGGGCAAACGTTTGGTGTTGTTGGCAACCGGCACAGGCCTCGCGCCGTTTTTGAGCATTACCAAGGATCCGGAAGTTTATGCTCGTTTCGACGAGGTGCTGTTAGTGCACTGTGTGCGTGAGAAGAGTGAGTTGGCCTACCTCGACTATTTTAAGGAAACCCTGCCCAATGATGCGCTGCTCGGCGAGTTGATTGGGCCCAAGCTACGTTACCTGCCTACTGTGACGCGCGAGGCCTTCGAGACCCAGGGGCGCATTACCCATTTAATGGAGATCGGCGTGTTGGATCTAGACCCACGGACCGACCGTGTCATGCTGTGTGGCAGTCAGAACATGCTGCGCGATGTCAGCGCGGCGCTGGACGCCCGAGGCTTTGTGGTATCACCGGCGCAGGGTCAAGCTGGCGACTACGTACTGGAACGTGCCTTCGTTGACCAATAAGTCCGGGTACCAGATCTCACTCCCCAACCGCTGCCAGAACTCGCCGGAGCCCCAGTAAATACAGACAGAGTCGGTGTACTGCCCACTCACCCTGGCCTGCTTGCGGCTGCGATAGACGCCACAAAAGCATCATCCTTCCAGCGTTTCGCTACCAATCGACACATCATTGCGCGCACTCTTTGTTACCGCACGTAACAAAAGCTTGCGCTACTTCACATTTCCATTAAACTCTACGGCTTGGTCTGACCAATTTGGACTGACCACGCTAATCTTCTTTTTACTTTTGCGCCAAGAGCCGATGCTATGACCGTGAAAAGCGAACAAATCGCTAACGCCCTCATCCGCGACATTTTAGTTGGGCGCTATCAAGCGGGCGAACGCCTGCCCTCGGAGCGAGATTTAGTCAGCCGATTTGATGCCAACCGGGGGGCTGTGCGCGAAGCCATGGCCAAAGTCGCACAACTGGGTTTAGCCCAAGTGCAGCCCGGCGGCGCGCGGGTATGCGAGAGGGAAAGGGCCAGTTTAGACATCATCGGGCACCTGCTAGCCCAATCGGAGTTGCCCGACCCACTCCTGCTCGACCAAATTCTGACGGTCATTAACAGCCTCGTTTCTCTGGCGGCAACTCAGGTACTCGAACATTCAACTAACGACGCTATCAGTGAGACTCGCCAGTTGCTGGTGCCTTTAATGCGTCTGGATATCAGCGACAGCGAACACAGCGAAGCACGTTTCGCATTGATGAAACACTTCATGCAGGCGAGTGAAAATTTGCCACTGCAGCTGATCTGCCGCACCTTGTTTGAACAGTTCGCTCCCACTGCCAGCAATGCCCTCGCGGATTTCGCAGCGCCAGACAAAGAGCGCTACGCCGTTTATGCCTGCAGGCTTGATGATGCCCTGCTGAGCAAGGATGTTGCCGCTCTGCGTCGATGCTTCGGCGCCCTCGACGCTCTCAATCGAGAAACAATGACCCGAGCATTCATGCTCGCCCAACACGGTCAGGAGGCCGCTGCAGGATGATTCGTACCTTTGTTATTCCCTTTGTCATTGTGGCGGTCTTTCTTTCCATCGCGGCAACGCTGATGGCCACCGCCCCAGTGCTGGAACCCTCAAGCGAAACCGCAGCCCCTATGACCGTGCGCGTTCAGTCGGTGGAAACCCAATCGGTGGAACTGAAAGTGCACTCTCAAGGGTCTGTGGCGCCGTCTACCATCAGCCAACTCATTCCCGAAGTATCCGGGCGCGTGGTTTGGACGTCGCCCAGTCTGGTTGCTGGCGGCTATTTCACAGCAGGCCAAGAACTGGCAAAAATCGACGATCTCGATTACCGCAACGCCCGTGACCGAGCCAACGCGGCATTGAAGCGGGCCAGCGCTGAAGCCGAGCATGCAAAGTTCGAATATGGCCGACTGCGCAGCTTGGCTGAGCGCAAGTTGGTATCGCGCTCAGCACTAGAGAACGGGTTGCGCGCCTACCGTGTTACCCAGGCAGCGGTTGAGGACGCCAGCGCCAACTTCGATCAGGCCGAAGAAAACCTGAAACGCAGCATTCTGCGCGCGCCCTTCACAGGCCTCGTGCGAGCTGAAAACATCGACATAGGTCAATTCGCCTCCCGCGGCCAACCCATTGCCACACTGTATGCCAACGACATCGTGGAAGTGCGCCTTCCGATCGCCGACCGACAATTGGCATTCCTCAATTTACCCCCACTGCGCAACGGCAACTTTCCCGAAGTCCTGCAACCCAATGTAACGCTGAGTGCAGAGTACGGCGGCCGCACCTTGGAGTGGCTGGGCAAGGTTGTTAGAGCCGAGGCTGAGATCGACACCGCCAGCCGCATGGTGCAGCTTGTGGCTCGGGTGCCCAGCAACGCAACCAATGCGGAACTTTCGGTTGGCCTTTTCGTTACCGCAGAAATTTCAGGCTTAGCTGTAGACAATGTAGTGGACTTGCCCCGTTCAGCCATGCGTAACGATAACCAAGTACTTATCGTCGACAGCGACAACAAGCTTCGCTTCCGCAAAGTTCAGCCGCTGCGCCTGTACAAAGACAGCGTGCTGATCGAAAGCGGCTTGCAGCAGGGCGACCGAGTCTGTTTGACCAACATCCAAACGGCCATCGACGGCATGCCGGTTATCCCCGTCGTCAATAACGCCGACCTAGCACTGCGAGGCTAACGCATTATGTTGACCGCCATTCGTTGGTTCGCGAACAACTCGGTAGCTGCAAACCTACTCATGGTCATGCTGTTGGTCGGTGGCTCAATCAGCCTACTGATAACCAACCAAGAAGAATTTCCGATGTTCGACATCCCGGTGGTTCGGGTTGGCGTACCCTACCTTGGCGCTGCCCCGGTGGAGGTGGAAAAAGGTGTCTGCATCCGTATCGAGGAGGCTATTGAGGGCATCGAAGGTATTGATCGTACTGGCGGCTCGGCGGTCGAAGGTTATTGCAGCGTGATGGCGGAAATCGCCCAAGGTGCTGACCAAACCATAGTCGTGGGCGAGATCAAGAGCCGGGTCGACGGCATCAACAGCTTCCCGGTCGAAACCGAAAAACCCATCATCTCCAAGGTAGCCCGTGCCCGGCTTGCAATGCAGATCGCGCTCAGTGGTGACGCCGACGAACGCACGCTCAAAGAACTGGCACGCGACCTGCGTGACGACCTCGCGCGGCAGCGTGGCATATCCATGGCCAGCGTTGGCTATACCCGCCCCTACGAGATTTCCGTAGAAATCTCGGAACGCACGCTGCAAGAGTACAACCTCACTCTCGACAGAGTGGCCATGGCGATTCGCGCGTCCTCTTTCGACATGCCAGGTGGCACCATTCGCTCCAATGCGGGCGAGATTTTGATTCGCACCACCGGCCAAGCCTATGTCAGTGAGGAGTTTGCC
>JAACDW010000085.1 GCA_009936775.1 Pseudomonadota bacterium | reverse complement strand
TGCATCACCAAGACTCGACAAGAGCCGTCTCAGCGAACCGAGGGTTGTCCGCGTTTCTGTGGTCGGCTGTTATGCTGCTAGGCCTGTTGTCGCACAGCGCCCATGCCGCCGAGGAGGCAAGCGGCGTCGCCGAACTGGAAGACTTTACCGTTTCAGAGGTGACGGACGATCTTTCAATTTTACCCAGCGAACCCTCAGAAGGCGCCTTCGGACTGGACCTTACCCTGCTAGAAACACCGCGCTCGGTCACTGAGGTTAGCTCGGATTTGATCAAGTCCTATGGGTTGCGCAGCGTCGATGATTTGGTGCGTTTAACACCCGGAGCATTTACCAGTTCATTTTTTGGCATTCGCGGCGCCATGGACATTCGCGGTTCCGCCGCCGATAACTACTTTCGCGGCTTTCGACGCATTGCCAACCCTGGCGCCTTTAACACCATCGTTCGCGGCGCTGAAACCCTGGAAGTACTGCGCGGTCCGGTGTCGCCACTGTACGGCCATGGCAGTGTTGGCGGGCAGCTAAACTACTCGCCGAAGACCTCTAAGAGTGAGACCGCCAAATATATTTTGGAACCTACAGGTCGAGTCGACCTTACCCTTGGTAGCTACGACCAAAAGCTTTTGGCGGTGGAATATGGCGCGCCGTTTACGACACCCGGTGGGAAGCAGGCAGGTGTTTATTTTTTTAGCGAAGTCGAACGGTCCGGCTCCTATTTTCATGGTTACTCACCAACCAGTGAACTGGCCCAGTTAGCCTTTGACGTTGATTACAGCGATACCACAAAGCTGGAGTTCGGTGTGCAATATCAAACCACCGACAGCATTCAGGTGCCAGGTTGGACCCGCGTCACCCAAGCCTTAGTCGATCGTGGCGAGTACATTACTGGCACCCCTTCGGTGCGTAACAACCTCAGTGAAGCAGTCGGCGATGACCGCCTAACGCCTGAAGAATCGGGTTTTGTGACCGGCAACGCGCCGTTCTTTATTAACAATTCGTTCAGTGGCACCACCAGCTTCTGCGCACCCAGCGACGCTCAGGGCTACACGTTCACATACCGTGGCACCACTCGCGATGTCTGCGCATTCCCAGTGATAAACCCGCTAACCAACACCGGCACTTCCTCAATTGGACACCGCGTTACCTTCATTGATCCACTGGACTTCGCCGACCCCACGGCCATTACCGCTTACTTCGACGCCATCACTCAAGTCAGCGATAACCTGACGTGGAAAAATCAATTCTTCTACGACTACCTCGATCACACCAAACACCAAAGTTGGGGCTTCACCGCACTGTATCCAGGCGTTGAGGTACTTGAAGCGCGCTCAAGCCTCACCGCCAGTTACGACATTGGTGGTGTGCAAAGCAAAACCGTATTTGGCGTCAACCTAAGAAAAGAAGACATCGATCACAAGGAAGCCTGGTACGACGAGAACTTCGACCGCCGTGACATGCTGGTTGGACCTACTGCCGATGACCGCATTGATTGGGCCGTAGTCAATCCTTGGGAAAATGCCAGTATCCTCTACGATGCTGACGGCAACCCAACCGGCATTGATGGTACGGTCCGCCGCAACTTCAATGGCGAGCAAAAAAGTAAGCTCATAAACACCGGCATCTTTTTGTTAAGCGACATGCGGTTCGGCAACCTGACATTTTTAATCGGTGGTAGGTACGACGACTTCGATGTCGATTCGCGCAATGATGCGCTCACCCTGCTCGGTATTCCGTTTGATTCTTCTGGCACTCAGTCCGGTACCGAGCAAGCGACTAGCTACAACTTCAGCGTGTCCTACGGCACTGATTTTGGGCTACGTCCTTACATCACGGTGGCCGAGTCCTCAAGCTTGTCGACCAACCAAGTAGGCGGCATCAATCCCGGCACTGTCGGCGATGGCAGCTTTGTGCAAACCTCTGAAATCACCGAAGGTGGCTTCAAGTACAGTGGCTTAGACGGTGCACTGTACGCAGCTGTCGCCTTTTACGACCAAGAGCGCACATTCCGCGACGGCCAAACTGGAGCACTGATCGCGCAATTCGGCAAGGGCATAGAGGCGGAGACCCGACTGGTACTGAGCGATTCGTTTTACCTAACTGCAACGCTGACCAACAGCGATATCACTGAGGTCAGTGACGGCGCGCTTGCCGTCATCAATCAGTATCAATTCGCTGAGCAAAACGGCCTTAACGTTACTGATCTTTACGGTGGCCGAGTATCTGGCCCGCGCTCAACCTTTGTAGGGTCACAGACAGAAGTAGACACTCCCGGACTGCCAGATACAGTGGCCAGCGCGTATGGCAGCTACTCTTTTAACGTTGCGGACGCACAGATGATTGCCAGCCTCGGCTTCACCTATGCCGACAGCACCTATATGGATGTCACCGAGTCAGTAATGTTGCCCTCCTATATGGTATGGACCGCCTCGCTAAGCTATCTGCTGGATAAAATTGAAATCATGGCGACGATCAACAATCTGACCAACGAGGAGTACTACACCAAGGCCGATCTATTTGACGGTGCGGTGGTCAAACCTTCCGAGGGCCGCACTATCTCGGCGATGATTTCGTACAAGTTCTAAACCCCGGACGGTACTCCAACGATACAGGCCATCAAACCCGTCAGCTCGCTGCAAACGCCACTGTTTGCAGCGAGTGCGGCGCAACCGGTTCATCGGTTTGCAGCCAACACAGCCTGTCGCGTCGAGCACACAGTGATGTAATTCATCTGCTAAGGAGGCAAAGGCAATGACAATTTATGTGGTGGTAGATAACGACGTGCACAACGCCGAGGAATACGCCAAGTATCTCAAGCTCATTACACCAACGGTAGAAAAGTACGGCGGCCGCTACGTTATCCGGGCCGGTGAAATTCTATTTGCCGACACCGACTGGCAGCCCGAGCGCCTAGTGGTTATCGCCTTTGATAGCCAGGAGCAGGCGATGCAGTGGGTTAGCGCCAGTGATGTCACGCCCATCCACGACATGCGCAGGGCGAATGCCACATCGCGCCTGATCGTAATTAAGGGTTTTGACGAGCTCTAGGGAGACACAAGTGCTGGGTCTGACGGAGCAATACGGGGCAAACGGCAAATGACTTCGTCGATCGTGCAAGGCACTGTTAGGCAGGAACGCTGACGCCAGCATCAGCGCACACCGCTCGGGTTATTACCTCCAAGGCGCTGGCCACATCTTTGGCACTAATTGCCTCGTCCGGATGGTGACTGATGCCTTCCACGCAGCGCACAAAGAGCATGCCTAAGGGGGTATAGCCGGTCATGGCCATGGCGTCGTGTCCGGCACCGCTGGCTAATGAATTCACCTCAATGCCGCTATCACGCATGGCGTTTTCCAGCAGACGCTGCCAGCCACTGTCACAGGCAACCGCGTTGGCGCTGTGAATCTCAACATAATCGATACTCAAGCCTCGGCGCTGGCAATTGGAGCGCATGGTGGCCAGAAGCCATGCAAGGGCGCGATCGCGCACCGCATCCTTAGCGCTGCGGATATCCAGCAAAAATTGAGCGCTACCCGGAATGACATTGACCGCTCCGGGCTCGCAGGAAATATCGCCGACTGTCGCCAGCACGTCGAAGCGCTTGGTGGCTTCTTCAGCCAGCTGAATGCAGTAGCTCGCACCGAGTAGCGCATCTTGACGCATGAACATAGGCACGGTGCCCGAGTGCCCGGCCTTGCCTTGGACCACAAAGCTGAACCGTCTGGCACCGGCAATATCACTCACCACGCCCAAGGGCAGCCCGCGTTTTTCCAGCAGGGGACCCTGCTCAATATGCACTTCTAAAAAGCCCCGAACCTTGCTCGGATCGCGCATGGCATCGGTGATCTTGCTGGGGTCAAGACCAAACGCGGTCATTGCATCGGCGATACTCAGGCCGTTGGCGTCAGTAAGCTCCACCCACTCTGGCTGCCACTTACCGCATACCGCCAGACTGCCCAGCAGCGTGGCACCAAAGCGCACGCCCTCCTCATCGCAACAACCCACAATGTCCAAGTGAAAGGGTAACTCGACCCTGTGTTGACCAAGCAGCTCACCAAGTTCAATGCCCAGCAATACACCAAGGATGCCGTCGTACTTGCCTGCGTTAACCACACTGTCGAGGTGCGAGCCTATAATCAATGCCGGCGCATTCGCATCCTTACAGGCATAGCGGCCCCATACATTACCGACCGAGTCCTGCCAGCTGTGCATTCCCGCCTCTTGCATCCAGCCTCCAACCAACTTGTTGGCTTGGGCGTGGGCGCTGCTCAGGTAGGTCCGTTCGATGTACTCGGGATGCACGGAAGCTTCGGCCAACGCATCGCAGCGCTGCATAATGCGTGCTCCTGCTCGCGCCGCGGCATCACCTAGGGCGTGTTTGCTGTTCGTGCTACGTAGCATTAACAACGCGCCTATTGCGCTGCCGATGCATAGATACTTTTCGCCGCAGCAGCGCCGGCTCCGGACGTCAGAGCGTGTTTTTCGCTGAGCAGGCACTGTTCAAGGCAGGCCAACGTTTTCAGCACTGCATCCGGGCGGGCGTTGTAACCCATGGTGCCGATGCGCCAAATCACGCCATCCAAGGGCCCAAACGCCGTGCCTATTTCTATGCCGTAGTCGTGCAGCATGCTATGCCGCACGGCGTCCCCTGTGACTCCTTCGGGAATATAAACGCCTACAACATTGTGCATACGGTTCGCTTGGGTGCCGTAAAGCTTCAGGTTCATCGCGAGCAGCCCCTCGGCTAAGGCTTGGCCGTTTAGCGCATGACGGCTGATCGCCGCATCCAAGCCCTCTTCTATCAAAATCCGCGCGCACTCCAGCGAACCGTAAAGCATGGAGGTAGCCTCGGTGTGGTGGTTGAGGCGCTCGGGACCCCAATAGTCCATAATCATCGCCAAATCGAAATAGTTAGAGGCAATGCGCGGTCCTTGGCCGTTAACGTGATATTCGGCGCGTATACCTGCTTCTACATGGCGACGTGCTTCAATCACCTCCACCGCCCGCTCGCCTATGGTAATCGGCGCACTACCCGACGGTCCGCACAGACACTTTTGCAAACCCACGGTAACCACATCGAGCTGCCATTCGTCGGTATGCAGTGGATTGCCGCCGATGGAAGCTGTGGCGTCACAGTAAAGGAGCACACCCGCGTCGCGGCAAATTTTGCCGATATCCTCTAACGGCTGCAGCATGGTGGTAGAGGTGTCCCCCTGCACTATGGCCACAACCTTGGGCCGCACGGTGCGTATGGCGTCGGCAATTTGCTGAGGGTCGAACACCGAGCCCCAAGGCACGTGTATGGCTTCAACCTCGGCACCACAGCGACTGGCAATTTCCGTCAACAAATGACCGAAGCGACCAAAACTCGGCACCAATACTGTATCCCCCGGCTCCAGCAATGACACCAGCGAGGCTTCTATCGCACCGCGAGAAGTTGAGTCGATCAAGAACGTCCATTGATTAGCGGTGCAAAAGACCTGCCGGTACAGGGCCATGGTCTGATCCATGCAGGCTGTCATCTGCGGATCAAACTGTCCTATTAATTGGCCGGACATGGCACGCAGCACTCTCGGGTCGGCGTCGATTGGGCCGGGTCCCATAAGCATGCGCGGCGGTGGTAAGAAAGGTGATGTCACAAAAAAATTATCCTGCTGTAAGCGCTAGGCCATCGCTGCGGGGATCTGTCGCCGCAGCGATGCCGCCTTGCGCATCGTCTTTAACCATACCGGCGTGGCCCATCGCTTCGCTTTGGGGTGGCACCAAGGTGATGTCGTGGCCGCGTTTACCCAGCGCAGAGAGTATGTCCGCATCGAGGTCTGCTTCGACTTTCAGCCCATGATCGGCGTCACCCCAAGTGCGGCCCAATAACCAGCGCGGCCGCGCCACACTACGTTCGAGGCTTTCGCCTAAATACAAATGTCGCATCATCATTGCAGCTTGGGTTTGCGGCTGGCCTTCACCGCCCATGGTGCCAAAGGCAAGACGCGAGCTATCGTTGTGCAGCAACAGCGCCGGATTCAGGGTGTGGAAAGGTTTACGTCCAGCTCCGAGTTGCCTAATTCCGGCGTTCAGCGTGAAACTCGAACCCCGATTATTCCAAACCAATCCATACTCGGGCACAACAACTCCGGAGCCGAATTCCCAATAAAGACTTTGAATAAAGCTGACCATGACGCCGTTTTTGTCTCGGGCACCCATCCACACAGTGTCGCCACCGGGAGTGACTTGAGGCCAGTCGGCGACCTGACCAAGATCAACCTTGGCCGCCGCTGCGGCCACGGCGCTATCGGTCAGCTGCGCCTGCAGCTCCACCGGCACCTGATCTGGATCCGCAACCCACTGTTCCCGCAGCACAAAGGCATGCTTGGTGCATTCGATAATGGCATGAATGGCATCAGCCTCTTGCCAGTTCGCTGCTGCCAATCGGTCATAACAGGCGAGCAAAAGTAACGAGGCGAAACCCTGAGTCGGCGCTGGCATGTTATACACCTGACCATGACGAATCGAAGTGACCAGTGGCGTCACCTGCTTGGCCTCATAGGCTGCGAAGTCATCACGGCTGAGCGGCGACCCCTCGTTTTGCAGTACTTGGGCCAGCTTTTGCGCAATCGCGCCGCGATAAAATTCCTGCAGCCCGTTGGCACCTAGCTCATGCAGCAACCTGCCAAGGGCGGGATTGCTAAACTGCTCGCCCGCTTGCAGTTGCGCCCCGCCAGGGCTGAACACCTGCTGATAAGCGGCTGCGTCGTGCAGCTCTGTGGCGACCTTGGCAGATGCGGCTGCCAAGCTATCGGTGACTTCAATCCCGGTGGTAGCTTTGTCTGCTGCAGGTGCCAACAACTCCTGCAACGGCAGGTCCGCTGCGTCACCGTTCTTTTCTGACCAGAGCTTGCGGGCGAGCTGCCAGCCTGAGACCGTGCCCGCCATGGTCAGCGCCGCAGCAGGACCGCGAGAGGGAATTTCTTGCAGCGAACGCTCGGCATACCAATTGGGGGTCGCTGCTGCCGCCGCACAACCACTTGCATCAATGGCCCAAGGGTCTTGGCCGGGCTGATGCACCAGCCAAAAGCTGTCGCCACCCAGGCCGTTCATATGGGGATAGGCAACCGCGATCATGGCCGCCGCCGCGATCATGGCATCAATGGCACTGCCGCCACGCTGTAAAACATCCATCCCGGCCTGCGTCGCCAGGAAATGCGGCGACGTATAAGCACAGGAGGCGTTATCCACGATAGGCCTGCTGCCACTCAAATTGCTTGCGCATGTCTTGGGCGTAGGTCAGCCATTTCGTTGCCTGACGCTGGGTTTTTTCAAAGCCGCGCGCGCGCCGCAGCGCTACGAAGCTTTGTTTGTACTTATCCTGCTCGGCGAGCACGATGCCCAGTAACAGATAGGCGCTACCCGCTTCTTCTAGCCCTAGGTCTATGGCTTTTTGCAGCTCTTGCTCAGCACTCTGCCAGCGACCCATTTCCAAATACAGATTAGCGACACGCACTAGCGCCTTACCGTCTTGCTCCATTTCTGCAAGCTGTTGGAAGGCCGCAATGGCCAGATCATTTTCCTTGGCGCTGGCCCAAGCATTTGCGAGCAAACGCACAAAAGCCTCATCTTTGGGCAGCAGTTCGGCGGCAAATGCGGCCTCAATCATGCGTGCCGCATGTTCTGGAATGCCACGGGCCGCGGCGAGTTGCACCATGGACTTAATCGACGCCTCGCGCTCAAGTACCCCTTGCCGCCATGCCACTCGCAGGGTGGACAAGGCCATGGCCTCGTTCTCCAGCAACACGTATATACTGGCCAACTGCTCCCAATAGCTGCCTTTCTCGGGCCAGCCTTGAATGAGCTTTTGTAGCCAGCGACTGGCTTGGTCAAAATCTTCGACTTCAAAGTAGGCTGAGGTAATCAACTGGTACCAGCTTTCCGCGGGATCATCACTTTTTTCGATTGCGCGCTCGGCGTAGGGAATGGCTTCGGCATAGCGTTTGTTTTGGGCGTAAATATTGGCCATAAACATCATCTGCGAGGCCTTGGGATCTTCCAGCGAAGCAAACCAAAGGGCGGCAAAGTCTAGGGCTTCATCAAACTGACCCAAGGCAGCGTAGAGCTGGGCCACCATGTAACCCACATTGTACTTTACCGACTCGGGCAACTTGTCCAGCGCAAGACTTGCGCGCAAATGACCAATGGCTACCTCAAAGCGTTCGGCGCTCATTTCGGCGTAGCCTAGCATTTGTAGTGTGAGCGCTTGGTCCAGCGAATCCTGGTTCACTTCGGTTAACAACAGCTCCAGCTCGGCAATAGCGCCGGGCACATTGTCTTGAGCCATCATCTCTTGGGCTTCTGTCAGCTTGTTGAAGGTCTTGCTGGTAATCGAGTCTGCCGCCGCACTGGCGCTGGCGAAGGCCAACTGCAAGCACAGAACAAAGATACCAACGGAGCGGATACGCTGTATGTGTCGCGTCATCTGTGTTCCCAAGTTAGTTAGCGCTGCAGCGTGAATTCAATGGTCTGCTTCGCCCTTTGTGATACCGGTGTGCCGTCCACAATTTTAGGTCGGAACTTCCAGCGCTCGATGGCGCGCAGCGCGGCCTCGTCAAACAGTCGCGGCGGGTCAGACTCCATTACCTTGGCTCGAGTTACCGTGCCGTCCGCACGAATAAGCACTTCCATGGTCACATAACCCTCGATTCCCGCCTGCTTGGCACGTCGCGGATAGGCCGGCTGCACCCGCACAACGGGTATGACATCGGTATCAAAGCCAGCCATCCCGTCGCCTTGAGTCAGTGCGCCCAAGTAGGGACCGTCGCCGCTATTAATCGGTATGCCAATGGTTGGCAGATTCATGCTTAAGTCCGCCGACATGGTGTCGATTTGGGCGGCAAACTCCGGGGTTTCCGGCGCCTCCTCGGGTGGCGGTGGCGGCTCCGGCAGCCTGCGGTCCTTCGTATTAAGTTCTGCGTCCTTGGTATTGAGACGAATAAAATTCAGGTACGAAGACTCACGGCTCGGCTTTTCAAAAATTCCATCATTGCTGACAAGCACCTGCATGATGGAAAACATCAAAAGCGTTAAGACGAAGGCGAGCGCCGCTGTTCCAGCCTGTTTAATCAGTGTCATGGCTCATCTGTTGCTACTGAAACATTTTCCGCACCGGCAAGCCGGGACTGATCCATGACCTCAATCAGGGTCTCGGTATTCGACAGTGCGTCGGCAATGATGATAATCGCCGCTCCAGGGCTTTCCGCGAGGCCTTTTTCTATGTTGGCGCGGACCGCCCGCTTGTCGACCAGCCGCTTGTCAAAATAGATCTGGTTGTTTGATGTAATACCTATTTGAATACTCGACGCATCGGTCGGTACTGCGGTTTCCGCGTTCGGGCGCGTCACATCGACACCAGACTCCTTCACAAAGGTAGAAGTCACGATGAAGAAAATCAGCATAATAAAGACCACGTCTAGCATCGGCGTCAGGTCAACCTGACTCTCCTCTTCCGTGGCCACCAAAAATCTCGAAGTATTCATTTATTACCCCTCTACTATGAGTTCACGGAGTTTGTTGAGTTCGCTACGGTAGCGTCGATCCAAAAGCGTCCAAAACGGAATGGCCACGATGGCCACCAACATCCCTGACATGGTGGGCAGAGTCGCGGCGCTGACGCCGTTGGCCATGGCACGCGGATTGCCAGAGCCAAGATTCGCCATAACGTCGAACACCTGAATCATACCGGTCACGGTGCCAAGCAAGCCCATCAGCGGCAGCAAGGCGATAAACGCGGGTATGGCCTGCATGTTCTTCATCATCAAACACTCGACCTCCGAAATAAGCTGCACACGTTGGTAGCTGGCGTACCACGAGCTGCGCTCAGGCCGGCCCAACCATAGAGCCACACGCGCATCACGGTCGGCACGAAAATCCACAAAGAAGTACCAAGCTCGCTCTAGCACTAGCCACCATAGAATGATGGTGAGCAGCAAAATGCCCCACAGCACATCACCACCGCGCTGCATGTAATCAAAAAAGGCGATAGATAGATCGTTCATCGCTGAATCAACCTGCATCCTGCTTTGCTATGGCAATTTGCTCGGCCTTCATGGCCATCATGCCGGCCGCTTGTTCGGCAATCACTTTGCTCAGCGAGCTGGCCTTAGAGCTTAGAAAGGTGTGGCTTATCAACAACGGAATAGCCGCGACCAACCCAAGTACCGTGGTAATCAGCGCCATGGAAATACCACCCGCCATCAGCTTAGGATCGCCAGTGCCAAACAAGGTTATCGACTGGAAGGTTTCAATCATGCCGACGACGGTGCCGAGTAATCCGGTAAGCGGGGCTACCGTGGCAAGAATCTTGATAATTGGCAGACCGGCAGTCACCGCCGATACATCCTTTATTACCACCGCCTCCAGCTTGCGCGAGATGGTTTCCAAATCTTCTAGGTGTTCGTTCTCATAGTAAGTCGCGATGATTCGACCCAGCGGGTTGTCGTCGCTTACGCGATCCAGATCTTTTAACTGGTTATTGATTCGGCTTTGCAGTTTGCTCAGGCGCGCCCAGCGCTCCAGGACCAAGATCAGTCCCAGGAACAAACCGATTAAAATGACATAGCCCACAGCCTTACCTTGCTCAATCCGCTCCAACAGGCTCGGCGACTGCACTAAGAGCCCAAGCAGAGCACCACGCGAGGGATCGACGGCAAACGACACGACCTCGTTGGAGGCCTCTGCCAAGTCTGCAGCCGTGGAACGCGCGTAGCCTGCTGGCTGACGCGGCAGCTCGGCAAGTATGTTCTCTTCGGTCAAGTGGTTTAAATACCGATCACCGGAAATGGCGTTAAACATACCGACTCGCACAACGCTGTCCGAGTAGATCGCGCCGCCCGGCGCGACAATCTCGCTTTCGAACTTAGACACCTCGCCGGAATAAGCGATTTCTTGCACCAGCAGAGTCCACAGCTCTTTCATTTCGGGAATGGTTGGCACCTCGGTGCTGCTGGCCAGCACGGCGATACTTTCACGACGCTCGGGATACTCAAGTGTCACCAAGGAATCAAACAGCAAGTTTTGCGTATCGTCGGCAGTTTGACGAAACACGCCAAACAATTCGCCTAAGTCGCCGATTCTGCGATCTAGTGTGGTGGTAATTTCAACAAGCCGGTCTTCATTGTTGTCGAACTCGGCCTTGAGTCGGTCTTTCAAGCGTTCTTGTTGACCCACCTTAGCCTGCACATCTCGCAACATGGCTGCGCGCTCGGCGGCTGAGCTGGCGAATTTTGCCTCGCGCTCTTGATTGCGCTGGGCTTCTTCTGCGCTGCCCGATTTGACCCGCTCGAATAAATCCGCCAGCGAGGCTTCTGCTGCAGTAGCATTCAGAGCTGTCAGGTTAAGCGCAAATATTGTGCCGATCAGATAGGCCGCTTTGCGTCCTCGCTGCATCAGTTGATGCATGAGGGTTGATTGAGTTCGATACATAGACGTTGCCTTGAGTAATTTCACCGTTATACCTCCGGCACGTTAATAGGCAGCGTCAACAGCTCTGGGGGCGACTGCTTTCGCGCCACCCGCAGGCCTACCATAATCGGCCGCCGTGACGAGTCATCGAGTCGCTCAAAGGCTTTGCGCTGCGCATTCCACTGGCCGCTCTCGTCGCCGTCCAGTGTTTGGTAGTAAAGACCCACACGACCAATGCGTAGAAAGTCAACAGTGCGCACCGCGCCACCCATTTCGAGCTCGCCGCGGTAGGCCTCAATGGTGCGGCCATAGTCCACTTCCACTAGGTACGCTTCCATAATGCGGCGGTATTTTTCCCCTGCAGTGACGTCGGCCCGATCAATTAAGGATGCAAGGCTCTCGATACGACGTTCGCGCTCGGCGACCAAAAACGGCACGTCTAGCTCAACAATGTCTGTGAGCGTCGAGGTCATCTCGATCATCAGCGGCAGTGCGCCGGTCTCAATACTTTCTATCTCTTCGGTTTGTCTGACAATGGACGCGATCTCGCGCTGCTGCGAATCAATCAGCTTTTGCAGCTGCAAGTTATAGATTTCAAGGCTCTCTAGACGCTGCGAAGTGGTGCGATAACGCTGCAGATCCCGGGCGACGGCCTCGGCGAAGGAGTCGATCTTCGCCTGACTGCTCACCGCAGAGGCGTCTGAACGAGCCTGCTCGAGCAGCGCCGGTTCCAGCACATCCTCGGCGGCGTAGGCGCTTACCAAGGGGCCACTCATCACGGCAACCAAGGCAGTGATCGCAAACATTTTTTTCATACAGAGTTTTTCCTAAGTCAGGGGCGGCGTTGGTTGGTTTTGTGCGGCCTTATTATCCGCGGAATGATTTAGCCCGTGCCTAATCACCGAATCGCAATCTGACCTCACCGGCGTCGTTTACGTCCAAAATGCAAAAGCTATGCCATCAATTTTCGTCTCGGCTCGTCGTCTTAGCGGCAAAAACCAGCAACACTATTGAACCTAATTTGGACACCCAAACCGCTGTTTGCGCTCCGATTTCAGGCCGGCCACGCCAAGCCATTGAGGATCCACAAACGACAAGCAATACCATAACGACCTATGTCGGTGCCTTGGCAAACCCTCGGGCACCAAAGTAGTGCGGTGGCCATTATGATCCTCTGTGAACTTTTTGTCGTCACTTTGAGCCAGATTCGTTGTGTTTTATGGCGCTTTTTGGTTTCGTAAGAGCGGCGTTCAACAAAGGAGAAAATCTTGCACAACTACCCACGCGACCTTGTGGGGTATGCAGACCAACCACCCCAAGCGAATTGGCCAAATGGCGCGCGTCTGGCGCTGCAGATTGTCCTCAACTATGAGGAAGGTGCAGAGAATAACATTCTGCACGGTGACCCAGCTTCCGAAACCTTCCTCTCAGAGATCATCAACGCTGAGGCCTTTAGTAACCGCCACATGAGCATGGAGTCGCTATACGAATACGGCAGTAGGGTCGGTTTTTGGCGGCTGCACAAGCTGCTCACTGAGATGTCGATACCGGTCACTGTGTCCGGTGTCGGTATGGCCATGGAGCGCAACCCCGCTGCAGTGCAAGCCATGCTCAAGGCAGACTGGGAAATTGCCAGCCACGCCTATCGCTGGATAAGCCATCAGCACATGTCCGTTGAGCAAGAGCAGGAACAAATCGCGCTGGCCTTTGAGACTCATGCACGGGTAACCGGAAGCCTACCCCTAGGCTGGTATACCGGCCGCGACAGCCCAAACACCCGCAGGCTGATTTTGCAGCAGGGCGGGCTACTGTACGACTCGGACTCTTATGCCGACGACCTACCCTATTGGCATAGCGGCGACTGGGGCCACCACTTGATCGTGCCTTATACCCTCGATACCAACGATATGCGCTTTGCTGCGGCCCAAGGCTTTAACAGCGGCAGACAATTTTATGACTATCTTAAGGACGCCTTCGACCAGCTCTATGCCGAGGGTGCCGAGACACCGCGGATGCTCAATGTTGGCTTGCACTGCCGTATTGCCGGTCGGCCCGGACGCACGCCGGCATTGCGCCGATTTCTCGAATATGCCGCCTCGCATAGCGATGTGTGGATATGCCGTCGCGTGGACATTGCCCGCCACTGGCATGCCCACCACCTACCTACCGCCTAACACCGAGGGCCAAGAGCCGCAGGCGAAGCTACTCTAGGTAACGCAACATGGCAGCACGCTCAGCGTCGCTAAGCCCCTGCATATTACCCAGCGGCATGTAGCCGCTGCGCAGTGAACTTATGGTTCTCATTTTATAGGTGTCCAGCGCTGCAATGCTATCGAGAACAATACCTCCCGGGGCAGCAGAGTAGCCGGGGAACGCTGGCTGCATGGCGTGGCAATTGGCACAGTGTTGGGACACCAAGGCCAGCATCTGCGTATCGCTGAGCTGAGCAACCGGGTCTGTGCTGCTGCCGCTTTCCAGTCCGCCAGCGGCTAGGCGGTCGCCGACAGCGGCGGTTACCGCGAACAGCAGGGCCGAGCTAACAAGTATACTTGGCCGCACAACACCCTGATGCCGCAAGTTGAAGAAGTGCCTCAGGTAGGCGGCATTAAGCATGAGCACGATCAGCACTGCCCAAGCCCACGCATGGCTGTAAATGAACATCGAATGATTCGACAGCATGCACAGTACGACTGGCAGGGTGAAATAATTGTTGTGCAGCGAGCGTTTACGCGCGGCTAAGGCCGGCGCAGGGTCTGGCGCGCTGCCGGCGGCAATGGCCTGCACCGATGCGCGCTGACCGGGAATGATGCCGAGCAAGACGTTGGCGGCCATTATGCTGGCCATGGCTGCACCCATATGTATGGGCGCGGCCTTTTGACTGAAAAGCTGAAATGCGAGCCAGCAAAGGGCGCTGATCCAGACCACGATGAGGGTCGCAAGTCCACGGGTGGAAATGTGTTTGAGCCGCACCAGCACCTCGTAACCCAGCACGCTTACCGTCAAAAAGCCAAGGCTGGTGACAATGGCTGTGGCGGGGTCCTGCACCCAACTCTGGCCGTCGATCAAATAGGTTTGCGCTCTACCGTAATACAGCAGGATCAACAGGCCGCTACCGGAAAGCCAAGTACTGTAGGCCTCCCATTTAAACCAGTGCAGGGTCTGAGGCATCTGCGGTGGTGCGAGGGTATATTTTTGCACCTCATAAATACCGCCACCGTGAATAGCCCAAAGCTCACCGTGTAGCCCCTTACCAAGCTTGTCAGCGGTAACTGGGCGCAAGTTCATATCCAGCCAGACGAAGTAAAAGGACGCTCCAATCCAAGCGATAGCGGTGACAATGTGCAGCACGCGGAAGAAAAATATTGCCCATTCGCCAATGTTAAATTCCATGCCCATAGCTACCCGGTTGCTCCGTATGCCAGCCGCCCGGCGATATAGCAGCGCTCTACGCTGCGGTCGTCACTTAACATCATTAACGCGAACAACTCCTCGGTAAGGTCCTCGCAGCGGTGAAAACGCTCGCCCAGTCCGCTAGGCTTGGTCGGGTTGAGTACGACAAGGTCGGCCATAAAACCCGGCTGCAGCTGACCTATTTGTGCTGCTAGACCAAGCGTTTTGGCGTTGCCTGCGGTGATCGCGTAAAAGGCTTGCAGCGGATGAAAACGCTGATTTTGTAGCTGAGCGACCTTGTAGCCCTCGGCGCAGGTATGCAGCATTGACAGACCGGTGCCGCCACCGACGTCGCTGGCAATAGACAAGTTGTGTGCGCGCAAGGCGGCCATATCTAATAGCCCGCTGCCGAGAAAAAGGTTGGAACTCGGACAGAAGGCCACCTTGGCCCCGGCGTCGATCAAGCGCTGACGTTCACTCTCTGACAGATGAATACCGTGCGCAAACGTTGCTTGGGCGGTGTTCAGGCCATGATTTTCGTAGACATCGAGATAGTCATTGGCCTTAGGGAACAGGCGACCGACTTCGGCGATTTCCTCATGATTTTCAGACAGGTGGGTTTGCAGCAGTAGGTCTGCATGGCCCTGCAGCAGTTCGCCGCAGAGGGCCAACTGCGCATCGGTGGAGGTAATGGCAAAGCGCGGGGTAAGCGCGTACTGAAGCCGGTCTTTGCCATGCCACTTGTGAATCAGCTGCTCGCAGTCGCGGATGCAGGCCTGTGCTTCTTGCGTCAACGCCTCCGGCGCGTTGCGATCCATCATCACTTTTCCGGCCACCAAGGCCATGCCCTTGGCCTGGGCCGCCGCAAATAAATGCTCGCAAGAATGCGCGTAAACCGTGGTAAAGACCTGTGCGCAAGTGGTGCCAGAGGCCACCACTCGATCGAGGAATGTTTGTGCCTGCAGCGCGGCATAGGCGGAATCGGCATAGGCGCTCTCTGCCGGGAAGGCATAGCGCTCAAGCCAATCCAATAGCTGGGCACTGTAGCTGGCAATGATTCCAAGCTGTGGCATATGCAGGTGCGTATCGACAAAGCCGGGGAAAATTATGCACGGTCGCAAATCCTCGATTTCGCTCAGGGCAAAGCCCTGAGCCGCGTAATCGGCCGCGGACATGAGCTGGCTAATCCGCCCGTTGTCGCATACCAGTCCACCGTCATCGAGGTGGTTTGCGATAATTTGGCCGTCTGCATCACAGTCAAAACTGATCAGCCTTGCCCTCAATTTCAACGCCTGCACCGCTAGCTGCCCCGGTAGGTGGTGTAGCCGTAGGTGCTCAAAAGCACGGGAACATGCACCCGCGAGCGCGTGCCGTCTAAGCAGAAGACGATATCGATTTGCGGGAAGAAGACGCCATCGCCTGCGGCGTCTTGACCGCCTCGATAGGCGGCCACATCAAATGTCAGCCGATAGCAGCCTGGGGCGAAATCGGCAACCCCGCCCCACTCTTCGATGCGGCCATCTGCGTTGGTCCGGGCACTGCCCAAGACCACCCCTGCCGCATCCAGCAGCCGCACCTGTATGGCAGGCGCTGGATTACCCGAGACAAGATCCAGCACATGGGTGCTGACTACGGTGCGTGCGCTGTCGCTCATGGCTTCTTCAACCCCTGCTTTATTCTTTTTGCCTGCGGCTTAAGCATCTAAACCGAAGGTGGTGGCAATGCGCGCCAGCATGATCTTTGTTTGTTCCGCCGCAGCCTGCGCAAACTCGTGGTTGGTGTCATTGTCTATCCTAGCGGCAATGGCCGCCAACATTTCCTCTGCACTTAAGTGCTTGGCGAAGATAATGAAGATAAAGCCGTGTCGTTCTTTGTAAGCCACATTAAGGCGCGCCAGTTCATCAAGGGTGGCAGTGCCGGCCTTCAGCACTTGGCCCTGCTCGGCGAAAGCCGTATTCCTCCTAGCCCCATCATCGCTGGCGGCAGCGAACTTTGCTTGTAACAGGGCCACATCGCCAATCAGCGGGTGCGCGGCAAGCGCCTCTTCCACCTCGACTGACGTGGCGTGCTGCCAACGGGTTTGACAGCTTTGGCGCAGCGTTTCGAGGGTAACAAATGGCCGCTGAGCGATAATATCCGCTGCCCAATTGGCGCAATGACACCAGCTCATTACTTGGTCCAAAGCCTGCTGATGACCTTGGGCATTAAATGCTGCCAGCGATATCACCGCAACAAGCCCGGTGTTTGCTCGCGCAACAGCTTGCGGCTCACCGTCTGCATGCCACTGCCGGCCCGCACCGCGCCGTGTCTGTTAACAGCTGTCGCTGCATCGCCAGTTGTTGCTGACTCGCTGATATCACGCAGCAGCTTGGCGACCACGTCCACGGCTATTGCCACAGGTTCTTTAAATTGGCTACCACCCGCGCCAATAGGACATTGCACCCTTGACAGTGCCTCGTCACTGACGCCGTCACGATGCAACCGCCTAGCAAAATTTTGCCACTTAGTTGACGAGCCGATAAGACCAAGAGATTGCAAATCGCCGCGTTTGATCAGCGCCTTGAGCAACGTGTAGTCGGTAACGTGGTCATGGGTCAGCACAAATACCCACGCCTTGGCAGGCACCCACTGAGCCAGCGTCTGCTGGCTTAAAGGCTGTGCCAATTGCTCCGCTGCGGCGGCCACTTTGCGCTGGGCGTTGGCTTGGTCGAGCCAATCCGCCCGCGAGTCAATTACCGTCGTGGTCACTGGCAGGCTGGCGAGCAAATTCAAGATCGCTTGGCCGACATGACCGGCGCCAAATAGCACCACATCGGGCTGCCCAAAACATAGGGGTTCAAACAACAGCGTCATGGCGCCGCCACAACACTGTGCCGCTGCCGCGGCAAGGGGGTAATGTTCTACCTGCTGCTGCGCACTCAATTCACCATCCAATATGCCGCGCGCACGCTCAATGGCCAACTGTTCGAGTTGGCCACCACCAATCGTGTCGTGCACTGCATCTGCGGTGACCACCATCTTTTGACCGCTTTGCCGTGGCGCCGAGCCGGCCACCGCGAGGATTGTTATCAACACATGAGGCTGGCCCATAGCATGGGCATCGCCTAGGGCAGCCTGCCAGTTTCGTTGTTTAGGCATGGTTGCCTCCTGCACCCCGGTTAGTAGCTGGGCATGGACGTTGCGATGTTCGCGGTTCGGTCTGGCTCATGGTTTTGGCGCAACCGCTTTGGCCTGCTGCATGCAGTAGTACACCTGCTCTGGTGTCGCGGGCACTGCCAACTGGGGTAGATGGCGATAGCCGTTGATGCTTGCGCAGGTATCGCGCAGCGCGCACCAAACCGAAATGGCCAGCATAACCGGCGGCTCGCCCACGGCCTTTGAGCGATGCACGGTGGGAATGGGGTTGGCCTGCTCATAAAAGTCGATCTGCAAGTGCTCTGGCACGTCGTGGGCGCTGGGAATTTTGTAGTTCGCCGGACCGTTGGAAATGACGCGGCCCTGGTCATCCCAAAGCAGTTCTTCCGTGGTCAGCCAGCCCATGCCCTGCACGAAGCCGCCCTCTATCTGGCCCCGGTCTATTGCCGGATTCAGCGACTTACCGACGTCGTGCAAAATGTCTACCCGCTGCACCCGATAGTTGCCGGTAAGAGTATCCACCAGCACTTCGGACACCGACGCTCCGTTAGCAAAGTAATAAAATGGGTTACCAATACCCGCGTCTTTGTCCACGTCGAGATTGGGCGTGCGATAGAAACCTTTGTCCGACAACGACACTCGCGCCAGATAAGCCTTGTGGACAAATTCGGCAAAAGTCATGGACTGATGTGGCGCACCCGCACTGCTCACCGTGCCATGAGCAAACACCAACTCACCCAGCCAACCCAACTGTTGCTGGGCAAAGTCGGTCAGTCTGGTCTTGATTTGCGTGCAGGCATCGAGGGCGGCCATACCATTCATATCAGCGGCAGAGGAGGCGGCGGTAGGCGAGGCATTGGGCACCTTGTCGGTGCGAGTGGCGGTATTAAGAACCTGCCCCATGGGCACGCCGAAGGCATCGGCAACCACGGCCTGAACCTTGGTGTAAAGGCCCTGACCCATTTCCGTGCCGCCGTGATTCACCTCCACGCTGCCGTCGGTAAAGACATGTACCAGCGCGCCAGCCTGATTCAGATG
>JAACDW010000293.1 GCA_009936775.1 Pseudomonadota bacterium | reverse complement strand
GATGGGCTAACGGGGACGGCAGCTAACTGGCTGGAACCAGGATACTTTTCTCAGGGTGGGAAAAGCGTGGTTATTCTTCCTAACCACTTGCACATCGAGACGCGGTCCGAGATTTGTTGTTCTACCTCCTTGTGCGGCATTTCGTCCATAGCTACGGCGGGCTCACGAATCAGCAAGCGCAACATCTGCGCCTGGGTATTCAGTTCGACCAGTGGCCACTGGATCGCCTGATTATTGGACAATGGCTTGCCGAACGGCTTGCGATCCCGGGCATAGTGCACGCTTTCGTTGATGCAGTAACTTGCAGCACCCAGCGACGAAGCAGCCTGGCGAATGCGGTTTTGGTGCACGAAACTCTGGCCGATGGCGAGGCCGCCGCCAATCTCACCCCAATAGCTGTCCTGTGGAATCCATACGTTGGTCAGCGACACACGCGGGTGGTCGGTAGGCATGTTAAACGTCCATAGATATTCTTCGATTTTCACACCCGGGGCATCCGCTGGCGGAAGGTCCGGGCACGCTTGTTTGTCGACAACGTGTTCAATGAGCGCATGATCCGTGACGTCAGCACCGGTTCGCATACCAACAACTACCGCCTCAGCACCACCCTGTTGCAACCCCGATTTTATGGGTTGGATCTGCGCTGGCAATTTGGAGGTTAACGGTCAATGGGCAAGTCTGTCGTCTAACCCGTTAGCACATACAATAGGAACCCTGGCATCGTGGGTCAGGGTTCCTATTGCCAGCTTGCGTTAAAACAGGGCTATGACCTCATCTCAAGCCACCCGACGCGCTTGCAACGCGCGCACAATCTCGGCATGCCGCGCTTTATCGAGCCGATAGAACAGAAATAGAACAACGCCCGCCGCAGAGAATATCGACGTCGCAGGACCAACGAAAAGGCCCAGGTTCCAGATTACCTCGTCAGGCACAGCGCCAAAGGGTGCGTTCTTTGGAAACGCGATAAGGTCCAGAATGGCGCCGCCGATCATAAGTCCAAACGCACCCGCGGCCTTACCGGAAAACGACCGCGCGGCGAAGATCGCGCCCTCCCGTCGTTGATGTGTCCGAAACTCGTGGGCGTCTGACAGGTCCGCATAAATCGAACTGTAGGTCACCGCTGCAATTGTGCCGGAGCCTGCGTTTACGAAGGCAACTGCCAGCGTGATGTACAAGATCCACGGCGAGCTGTTGTCCGGAAACCAGGGCACCTCCAGCAAGCGCAGGCAAATGGGAATGTTGGGCAGAATGAGATACACCAGAGAAGACCCGATCATGGTGTTGCGCTTGTCGAAAGTTTGGGTGATCCACGGTACCAGCGCAAAGGCTACCGGCAGTCCCAACAGCGATACAATGCCAAAATAGGCAAGCTCTTCGGTCTGCAAGCCCCAGAAGTGCAGGTTCATGAATGGCATACCGACTGACTCAGTGTAGCCGAACAGGAACCAGAGCATGAAACCGGCAAAAATCACCAAAAAATCGCGGTCTTGGAACACCTCTCGAATGTCTCGAACAATGTTGATGAACGAGAGTCTGGTCATGGATTCCGGCATTTGTAAGTGGGGTATCTGACCCGCGGTGCCAAATACACAGAGTGCTATGGCGCCGATCAGAATGACACCCGCAGTCAGGGTAAAAGGCAGGTAGCCATCCGCATTCAGGAGACCCGGGTTGAATTCATCCGTGGTCGGGAAGAAAACCCAATACACCGCGAAACCGATAAGCGCTCCACCGATACCACCGATCAGCGAGCCATAGGAGTACAAGGTGGAACGTTGCAGATAATCGGGTGCCATTTCTGCACCCAACGCAAGGTGAGGAATGACAAAGAATGTTTGTGCCGTTCGTAACAAAATCGCAAACACGGTCAGCCAGAGGAAGCTGCCAAACTCAGCCAGCCCGTCGGGCGGGTTAAACAGTAGAATCAAGCTGATCGCAAGCGGTATAGCTGAAGCCGCCATAACCGGATGGCGACGGCCAAAGCGCCCCCGGATTCGATCTGACAGGCTACCCACCGCGGGATCGGACACGCCATCAAAAAACAGAGCTATGCCCAGCGCCAGGCCTGTTAGCGTACCCGACAGACCAACAATTTGTTGATAGTAAAACAGCAACAGCGAGTAGAGCGCGATCGTGGTCACGTGCTGAACAAGCTCGCCCAGACCGAAAGCCGCCATCACCGGAGTGGACAAGCGCCGATCGGAATTCGATCCGGTAGGTTGTTCTTTGCTCAAGTACTGAAGACCAAACTACGCGAGTCGTGACGCTATCACGAGCGAGCCATCACCAGATCGCGCTCCCCACCGGTCTCTCGCCATTCCTCTATCAATTCGAAAAACGCTGATGCGCCTCCGGCATAGGGCAATCCGGCAAGGCTCTCGGGGGTGAATGTACCACCTTCACCGTTGTAGATACCCGGCGTGCAACCGTCGGCAAACTTCTGCCAATCATGCGCCAGGGATTTGATGGTAGCCACCCACCGATCCACAGCTTCGATGCTCGGTTCGACACTTTCATGGCCACCGGATAGCACCTTCGCAATTGTCCACGCGACATGGCGGGACATGACTTCCAACATCTGCGAAAAATTGTAGGGCTGTCCGCCCTGAGCTGGGGAAATAAAAAACAGATTGGGAAAGCCATCGGTCATATAGCTGTGTAGCGTTCGATACCCTTTGGCATGTTGATCTTCCAGGTATTTGCCGTCACGCCCGTAAGCTTTGTAGCCATCTTTTCTCGAACTGCTGAGGACGACCATAAAGCCGGTGGCGTAAATCACGCAATCCACTTCATATTCAACGCCATCGACCACCAGACCGCGTTCGGTGATTTGTTCCACACCTTTGCCATCGGTATCGACCAATTGCGTATTGGGCCGGTTAAAGGCTGCAAGATACTCATCGTGAAAACATGGCCGTTTGCAGAAATATCGATACCAGGGCTGCAACGCCTCCGCAGCAGCTGGGTCCTTGACGTTGGCTAAAATTCGCGCGCGCAACTCGTTCATCTTCTCCAAGTTGAGCTCTTCTTCCAACGCTTCGAACGCCTCGGGGGACATATTTTCTGCCGCACCAGACGCCGCCATGCGCTCCGCCACGCGGCGCGTTTTTTCCGTCCAGCCATCACTGACGTGATCCTCTGGCAGCGGGTGTCCGCCGGTGATGCGATCAAAATTCGTTTGCCGCTCGCGCTGCCACCCTGGCTGCAACGAACTAAACCACTCGGGGTCAGTGGCGCTGTTGTTGCGCTCATCCACGCCCGAAGCGGTGCGCTGAAACACGTACAGCTGCTTGGCGCTGTTTGCCACATGCGGTACCACCTGTACTGCTGTGGCACCAGTGCCGATGATGGCCACCCGCTTGTCGGCCAAACCGGTAAGCCCACCATGCTCATCACCGCCGGTATAGTCGTAGTCCCAGCGGCTGGTGTGAAAGGTCTTACCTTTGAAGGATTCAATCCCCGGAATGCCCGGCAGTTTAGGCACATTTAACGGGCCACTGGCGGTGACGACAAACCGCGCCAAAAACACATCGCCGCGGTCGGTACTCACGCGCCAACGTTTGTCTTCCTCTTGCCAGTGCATCTCTTTCACCTGGGTGTGAAACACAGCCACAGGACGCAACTCATAGTGATCGACGATGCGGTCCACATGCTCGCGAATTTCGTCCGCGTAGACGTATTTTTGTGTCGGCATATAACCCAGTTCTTCGAGCAATGGCAGATAGATGTATGATTCAACATCACACTGTGCGCCTGGATAACGGTTCCAGTACCAGGTCCCACCGAAGCCACCCGCTCGCTCGACAATGCGCAAGTCTTCTACACCTGCCTCGCGCAATCGAGCCGCCGCCAGAATACCGCCAAAGCCGCCGCCCACCACCAGGGCCTCTACCGTTTCGGTGATCGGTTGCCGATCTGCCTTCTGCACGTAAGGGTCATCGATAAGCGTGGCAAACTGCCCGCTCAGGCCTCGGTATTGTCGGGCGCCATCCGCGCGTAGGCGCTTGCTGCGCTCTTGTTGATACTTCTGCTTAACGGCATCGAGATTATTGGTGTCGAAATCTGTGGACATAATTACTGCTATGTCTGTCTGAAATGGGTGTTACTAGGCTTACTTGCCGCGCATCTTGGCAAAACGGGCCTGGTTCTCTTCGGCCAGTGCTTTGCCGCCTTCGCCGAGCAAGAGGGCCGGGTCTTGCCCACCGGAATAGCCCAGCGCGGTATCGGACATGGCGTAACCCAAGAGTTTTTGTACAGCGGTCGGCATTTCAGCCGCTTGTTCATGTGTTATGCCAGCCATCTGGTTTTCCTGCTGGCGAAATATTCCGCGACAGAAATTGAAGAGTGCCGCACGACGTGCACCATCAGGTGCGGTGTAAGCACCGCCCGCGTGCCATGTGGCACCCAACCAGATCACAACTGCCCCGGCTTTCATCTCGACTTCGATCGCATCGGTATTCTTATTCTTCTGAGCCCACTTCCTCATGCGTTCGTTATACGCCGCTGACTCTGAAGTAATGTCGGTTGCCTCGACGGTATCCGGTGACTCCTGCCACCGATGAGACTTCGGAAAGAGGACGGTCGTTCCCCGCGTTGCATACTGATCACCCAAGGCCACAGTGGCGACCAGACTAAGCTGCTTTTCTACCGGCCTTTTGAACAAATCGTCCCGCCCCGCGTACAGCGAGTCATCCGTATGGATTAATTGCTCCGCGCAACCGCTGAACACATCGCGTATGGAAGCCGACGAGAGCAAGCAGTCATCGCCCAGAATCGAAGTCACCATGCCGAGCAAGTTCGGTTGGGTAAGGAGACTGGTAAACTGCGGACCACAACCTGCCAGGTTGGTTATGAAACCTTCCTTGGGCGACTCTGACTGCTCTTGCTGCGCTGATTGATCCGGGTCGGAAGGCATCGCCTTTGCCATTTCGGCGTAGAGGGCGGCTTGCTCGGCAAACAATTCATCAACTCGCGCGTTAACGGGCGCCAGCAATTCAGGGTCAATACAATCCGGTATGACCACATATCCCTGGCTGTTCAGAGTGGCTAGCAGCTCCTCGCGTTCTGCCTCGCTATGTTCTCGATAGGCGTAGTGTCTTGTGTTCAACAGGTGGCTCCAAATATACAACGCGCGCAAAGATATATGCGAAGTGAACAAGCGTCTATTATCAATCTCTTATGAATAGTAAGCATGCTGTGAACAATTCGCGCGGGAGGCGTGCATCCTTAACTTATCGTTATGTTAACTGGTTGATATGTAAATATATTGAAAAGTAATGTACCCTCCTGAGCAGGCCAATACTGCAAGTATCGTATGACGGAGTATCCGGGTGGACACAAAACAGCTTGAGAATCTGATCGCACTGGTCGAAGAAGGTAACGTGCGCGAAGCGTCGCTGCGTCAACACATCTCGCAGCCCGGCCTAAGTATGAGCATTAAGCGCCTTGAGGAAAGTCTGAAAATTACCCTGTTTCAACGAGACGGCAGGAAGATCCGCCCAACGGACAATTGCCTTGAGTTTTACCAGCGTGCCAAGCTCGCGTTGGCGCAGTTAAATTTGGGTCGCGCTGACCTGCCGGGCGCGGAAAACATCTCCCTGCGATTCGGCGTTGGAGAAACGCGCGACGACCGCTTTATTGGCAACCTGACCGGAAACCTCGAGGAGAGATTTCCCGCCATACGCCTTGAAATTATCGAACAGCGTTACACCAAGCTCTTACCACGCGTCGCCAACGGGGATATCGATGCTGCCTTCGTCGGGGTACCTCGCAAGGCCATACCAGATTCACTCGATGCCCTTCTTCTTCACACCACACGCATGTGTGTGGCGTGCCGCCCAAATCATCCGTTGGCAGACAGCAAGCGAGCCTTGACCGACCAGGAACTTATGCAGGCGAGATGGGCAACAAGCCGCCGCTGGCCTGCTTTCCCCACCTCTCGAGATGGCCAGCCATTTAACGTGCCGATGTTGGCCGATTCCTTGCCTGCCCTCAAGGAAACCGTACGAGCCATCGACTGTCTCACCGCTTTGCCTGAAATAATTATCGAAACAGATCTCGCAGAGGGATCACTGATCAAACTATCGGCTCGCCAATTCAGCTATGAAATTACTATCTTCGCCGTACGTCGCCCAAACTTCCCGTCCCGAGTGCTCGATGCCGCCGTCGAGATCGCGCGTTCCAGCTTCGCCAGAAGGTAACCCGCGGAGCCATTTTGTCTAGCAGACTGAATGGCGATCAAAACTTAACTCAGAGTTATGCATTATTACGATTTTGTTAATAGTACTTTGTCTGCCTTGTCTCTATTCTCGCCGGCGTTGAATTGGAGAGGACACAACATGAAACATAGTAAGACAGCCGTCTTCTACTCGATTATGTACTCAATGCAGGCGCGCATTTCGCGTGTGGCTGGCATAGCCATTGGCGTCGGATTGATGGGCGGAGGTCTTACCCCAATGGCGCTTGCCGAGGATAGACAGCGATTGCCCAGCATAATGGAAGAGATCGTTGTCACGGCCAACAAGCGTGACGAAGGGATTATGGAAGTCGCCCAGTCTGTTCAGTACTTTTCAGGCGATGACCTGGAAGCCTCCGGCGTGCAGAATCTGGACCACATCGTGCGGCTGATTCCTGGCGTATCCCTGCCGGCCAGCAGCGCCAGCACCCGCACTTACAATATCCGCGGTACCGGTGCTGTCACCATCAATGACAGCGCCGTTGGCTTCTATGTCGACGGCATGCCGCACTACAT
>JAACDW010000292.1 GCA_009936775.1 Pseudomonadota bacterium | reverse complement strand
TTTGCGATGGCTTGGCGTGCAAGTGGCTATCCTGTTTGAGGCTCGCGTTTGTAGCTTGTTTTCATAGCTTGGCAAAAGCGTCGCGGGTCATGTTTTCGATGCCGGCTCCAGTAGGCAGCAGTCTGACGTTATCTTCAACGCGAATACCGCCAAAAGGTGTCAGCAGGTCAACCAAGGCCCAGTTTATTGGCGCGTTGGTGGCGCGTTTACGCTCCAGCAGCATAGGAATGAAGTAGACCCCAGGTTCCACGGTAATGACCATGTTAGCCGCCAGCGGTCGGGTCAATCGCAAAGACGCGTAGTTTTCCGGCGGCGGTGACATTTGGCCTTCAATGTCGAGTTGCTGTCCGCCGACGTCATGGACTTGTATGCCTAGCAGGTGTCCCAGCCCGTGCGGGCAGAACGGGACTGTCAACTCACTTTCAAAGGCCTCTTGGGCACTGCAAGTCAGAATGCCGGTGTCGGTCAATACAGACGCCAGTGAGCGATGCATAGCAGCTTGCAGGTCAACATAGTTGGCCCCGGGCGTAACCTTAGCGATTAGCCCATCCTGAAGTGTTTGCATGCGTTCGAGCAGGTCGCTGAAGAGCGCTTTGGCCGTTGCTGAATAACAGCTTGGACCAACATGGGTGCGCGTTATATCGCTGGCATAGCCATTGACGTTGGCACCTGCATCGATCAATAGACTGTTAAGGTGCGTGGCGCTGTCGCGGTCTTGATATTGGTAATGCAGTAGGCTGGCGTGTTCGTTCTGGGCGATGATATTGCCATAGGGCAACTGCCACTCGTTCATGCCGCTGGCGCGTAGGAACGCTAAATGTATTTCGAATTCGCTGGCGCCGTCTGCAAATGCCTGCTGCGCTGCACGATGGCCGCGAGCACCCAGTTCGGCAGCCTGACGCATCAACGCGAGTTCATATTCGGTTTTGCAGCCACGCTGAAAGTGCAAGGCATGAATGACCTTGGTTGGGTTCAATACGCATTGGGTTGTGACCGCTGCATCGAATTCGCTGATCTGAGCAATTTGTCGCTTGCTTGATTGAGCGCCAGCGAGATGGTGCTCAAGCGTGGAATTTAGCTCGTCTTGATCTGCAAATACCCGAACATCAAGGTACTCATCGAGATGGTCCGGTGCAGGGGTTGCCGCATGCCAAAAGTCCTCGGGCTGGTGGAATAGCAGCAGTGGTTTGGCGGCGTCAGAAAAAATAAACCATGAGTTTTCGCTGCACTGTTGCTTGGCAAGCCACTGCACAAGGAGTGGGTTGGGTCGAAAAGCCGGGCCTTGATCATCATGCAGATAAAATTGTTGGTGCCCAGCGGCGACCGCAATGGCCGCGAACTCAGTGCGTTCTAACACACTGGCCCAGAAGTCACTCAAGGTTCGGTAGTGGGCCTGCATAAGGCTGCTCTGATCCATGTCGTCCTTCACTGCGGTGGTATCGAGGCGTTGAGTGTAGTGCTGTGGCCAGTTCGCGGCTACTGGCTTCGTGTGTGATGAAACCGAGACAAGTCATGCTCGACAGATTTAACCCCTGTGAGGGACGTGTTACCGTCCCTACGAGAGAAATCAACGAGGGAATTATGGATAACTATGCATACGCAGCGCCCAGTAGCGTAGCTGAGACCGTTGCACTGCTGGCAGATCATGCCAGTGCCGGTAGGCAAACACAGATCCTAGCTGGCGGCACTGACGTGCTGGTGCAGATGCGCGCCCCCGGACATACCCCGCGCACGATTGTCGACATCAAGGCGTTGGCGGAAACAAATCGTTTTGAGATCAGCGCTGCTGGTATTTACATCGGCTCAGCGGTTCCCAGTGCGGTAATCAACGAAAATGCTCAGCTGCAGGAAATCTTACCCGGACTGTTAGAAGCAGCAGACCTTATTGGATCGACCCAAATTCAGGGGCGGGCGACCATTTGCGGCAATTTGTGCAACGCCTCGCCAGCAGGCGACAGCATTCCCGCGATGATTGCGGCGGGCGCGGTTTGCGAGATCGCAACACACTCGGGTAGCCGCGACTTGCCGGTAGAAGAGTTCGTGGTCGGGGTGGGACGCAACGCGTTAGCCGCTGGAGAATTCTTGCTCGGACTAAAACTGCCCATGCCCGCGAGTAACACCAAGGATGCGTATCTGCGCTTTACACCGCGAACCGAAATGGACATCGCGGTGGCCGGTGTTGGTGTTTCGCTGACCGTTGAAGGCAAGCAGTGCGTCAATGCGCGAGTGGCGATTGGCGCGGTAGCTCCGACAGCCCGATTGGTGCCCGCAGCGGCGCAGGCCCTGATTGGTACTGAACTGGATGCGCAAGCACTGCAAATGGCCGGCGAGGCCTGCAAGGCCGCGGCTTCGCCCATCAGCGACAAGCGCGGCACTGTAGAATATCGTAAAAAGGTGGTTGCCGTGTTGTGTCGGCGCGCCGTAGCAATTGCGCAGCAGCGCGTTCAAGGAGGTTAACGATGGCCAGACTACAAGTTGAAACCACGATTAATGGCGAGGTTCGAGAATTTCTCTGCGACGCCGAGCAATCCATGCTTGACGTGTTAAGAGATGAACTGGGTCTTACTGGTACCAAGGAAGGCTGCGGTACTGGAGACTGTGGAGCCTGCTCGGTACTGGTTGATGGCCGCTTGGTGTGTTCGTGCCTAATGTTGGGAGTGGAATCTTCGGGCAAGAGTGTGGAAACGATTGAAGGCATTGCTGGCGATGAAGGCCTGCACCCACTGCAGCGCCAGTTTCTTGAAAATGCCGCGCTGCAGTGCGGTATTTGCACACCGGGCTTCATTGTCGCCGCTAAGGCCCTGCTGGCCAAAGATCCCAACCCAGACGAAGAAACCATTCGCTATTGGCTTGCAGGCAATTTGTGCCGCTGCACGGGCTACGACAAAATTGTTCGCGCCGTACAGGATGCTGCTGCAGAAATGTCACACCCTGGCTAAGGCGGGTTCGGCGATGCCATGGGCACAGCGCGAAGCGGTTGGGCGCGTGGCCAGACCGCCAGTCTAGGGGAAGTTTAGTCCCGTGATCGCGGCCAAGTCGTCGATTGCCTGTGCTTCACTAACGACTTTAATGGTCTGCATGCCTAGGTCGCGTGCTGGCTTTAAGTTGACTCCCAAGTCATCAAGAAAAATCGCCTCCTCGCAAGCCACGCCAAGGCGCTTGCAGGTTCGGGTGTAGATCTCTGGGTTGGGTTTGCGCACGCCTTCGACACTGGATTCCACAACAAGATCGAATAGCGCCATAACCTGTGCTACCGCGTCGGCCTTGGCTTGGTCCCGTGCCATGCCTGGGCCTGCGCCTGCCTTCACGTTGTTGGTAATGCACGCCACTTTGTAGTGCTGCTTGCACAGCTTGAGAACTTCGACCATGCGTGGGCGCAGCGTGCCGGAGAGCACAGCGATCACTTCCTTGCCTGCAATTCGATGCCCGCGGGCAGCGCTTTCAGCGGCGAAAAGGGCATCGAATTCGTCCAGCGATACACTATTGGATTCGAATTGCGCCCAAGCATTGCTGTCTGGGTTGGTAGCATTGGTTTGACGAATGAAGTCCGCTGGTGCACCCAGACGTGATTCCAATGCGCGAAAAGCCTCGAACGGGCTACTGGTAAATACCCCGCCAAAGTCCCACAGGATCGCCGAGGTCTTGTTTGATGATTCGTTAGCCAACTTGCTGCTCCTTAATTCAATCGAGGGTCGAAGGTGGCGCAGTCTAGTACGCTAGACGCGAGGAGAACACGCCGAATTAGGGAAGCTGTTAACAACTGGCAGCGCGGCCGCTAGCGAAATTTGCGGGGCTTAGCACGCGCTAGCTGCTCGGGGTGAAGCGATAACCCACACTGCGGACGGTCTGTACTGTGTTGTCTAGCCCAAAGGGTTTGAGGACTTTGCGCAGCCGCAGAATATGGACGTCAACAGTGCGGGTTTCGATGTAAGTGCTTCGCCCCCATACCCTGTCGAGCAGCTGGTCGCGCTCAAAAACGCGGTCAGGGTTGCGCATTAGCAACTCAAGCAAGCGATACTCGGTCGGGCCGATGTTGATGTCCTCGCCCGCTATGGTGACGCGATGACTGACAAGATCGATCCGAATGCCGGATGATTCGACGGTATCGTTTTCGGGTACACCCGTGCGGCGCAGCAGGGCCTTGATTCGGGCAACGAGTTCCCGGGGTGAAAAAGGCTTGGTCATGTAGTCGTCAATGCCTGATTCGAAACTTTCCAACAGGTCTGTTTCTTCGCTTCTAGCAGTGAGCATAAGCAGTGGCAGCTTGTTCGTTAGCTCATCGCGCCTCAGGCGCTTGGCCAACTCGACACCGCTCATGCCGGGCAGCATCCAGTCGACAATCAAAATATCCGGAAGCTTGTTGTCCAAGTGCTGCAAAGCCATTTCGCCGGTCGCTGCTTCTGCGACATTGAAGCCGGCCCTGACCAAGGAGAAGTTCAACAACTCCCGGATTTCAGGCTCGTCTTCAACAATAAGAATAGATGTTGCCACGGTTTATCTCCGCTGCGTGGGTCGTCGGTTGTACTCAGGAGCCAGTATTTAACGATCCGATTGTGACGATTGAGTGACTACATGGATAGCATTGGGGTAGTCGTTGCGTGGCCACTTGCGTCCATTGGCCTGTTAAATAATTGCAAGAAATTGGCGTCGAGATAAACCGGTGTTGGTCAAGGGCTTCGTTGTTCAAACGCGCCACGACTCGCTAGGATAGAGGTTTTGAGAGAGCAACCATGGCTGAGATGACAACAATTGAAATGAACGACGGTTTCGCCCTGGGCGCATATACCGCGACTCCCGAACACGGTGAGGCGAAGGGCGTTGTAGTGGTTATCCAAGAAATTTTTGGCGTTAATGGACATATCCGGGAAGTGGCAGACGGTTATGCCAGCCACGGTTACATGAGCATTGCCCCGGCTTTGTTTGACCGCATCGAACCCGGCGTTCAACTCGGCTACACAGAGGCAGACATGGGGCGCGGTATTGATTTGGCTTTCCAAGGCCTGCAAATGGAGCGCACTCTGCAAGATCTACAAAGCGTCGTGGACTATGCTGCAGCTTATGGCTCGGTTGGTGTTGTTGGGTATTGTTTCGGCGGCTTGCTAACCTATCTCAGCGCCGCAGGCATTTCCGGGGTGGTGGCGGCTTCAAGCTATTACGGAGGCGGCATTGCCGACGTTCTGGAGCAACAGCCCCAGTGCCCATTGATCATGCACTTCGGTGAACTTGATGCACATATACCGATGTCTGATGTGGAAAAAATCAAGGCTGCGAACCCCAACGTTCCGGTCCACGTCTACGCTGCAGATCATGGTTTTAACTGCGATCATCGTGGCAGCTACGATGCGGACGCGGCGTCTGTTGCTCTAGAGCGTACACTTGCGCACTTTGCGGCTCATCTGTGAGTCGAAGTACCCGTCTAAGGCCGTGCGCAAGGTCTACCTGCGCTTGGGTTTGAAAAAACTCGACTGCGGGCGCACGTCGGGAATGTTACGAATGGGTGGCAGACGTACCGATTCGTAACAAATCCCGGCTAATGCGGTTGCGGATTCGCGCTCGAGGCGATTTATTTGTAAGTTCTGCCCAACTCTGCGATGTCGAGTATTGACAATATCTTGGCCTTTGTTGATTCTTCGTGCCGGAGCAACCGGGGAGGGCGCAAAAGCACGCTCGAAAAGGGCGTTTGCTATCCAACAATGCGAGTACCCGAGGGTCCTCTCTCAGGGGTTACGCTGTAAAAAGCGACATCAGAAATTTTGCTTCGGCAGAGTAAAGCTGGTTTAGAAAGTGATCCAGGTGCCGCCTTCGGCTGCACCTCAGAATCGTTTAACCATACAGAAACTAGGGATTTTCCAGTAGGAAGTACTAATGAAAAAACACATGCAAAAGCTGTTGCTAGCGCTGTTAGGCAGTGCAGCTGTATTTTCCGGATCGACAGCGATGGCTGCGACGTTTAACGACGTCTTTCAGGCTGCGGCGCAAATGAATGCGCAGGCGAAGCGGTCTCAAGCCAAGATTGACGATTTAACGGAAGAAACGCGCCGGCTGTTGAATGAATACAAGACAGTGCTTAAAGAGGTTGAAGGCTTGAAGGTTTACAACCGTCAGCTGGAAAAGCAGATCGGCAACCAAGAGCAGGAAATGCTTCAACTCGCGGCTTCAATTGACGAAGTCACCATTATCGAGCGCCAAATCACGCCGTTGATGCTCCGCATGATCGATGGCCTAGAGCAGTTCGTAGAGCTCGACTCACCGTTTTTGCTGGATGAGCGCCGTGGTCGTGTCGAACGCTTGCGAGAAATGATGGACCGTGCCGACGTTGCAGTTTCTGAGAAATTCTCCCAAGTGTTTCGGGCGTTTCAAATCGAAAATGAATACGGTCGAACCATGGAAACCTACCCAACCACTATTCAAATCGACGGCATAGATCGCAAGGTGGATATCCTCAAAGTAGGGCGTATCGCCTTGGTCTATCAAACCCCAGACGGCGCTGAAACAGGCATGTTTAACCCTGGCACGCGCGAGTATGAGTCGGTGGATAATTCGTATCAGGCATCGGTTCGTCAGGGTATTCGTATGGCGCGCCAGCAAGCATCGATAGACATGTTGAGCCTACCGGTTGTCGGAGCGGGAGCAGCACAATGAGCAAAGTTATGACAAAAAGTATGACTAAACTGACAAATTTCGTCGTTGCCGCACTGGCGTTGACGACAGTAGTTTTTGCGCCGCTCGCATTTGCTGAAGAAACCGCGGCAGCCGCAAGCGACTTAGCGGTGAATGAGGCCAACTCCTTAGACGAACTGCTAGAAAACGTAAGAGAGCGCCGAGTTGTTGAATCGCGCGAAAACACCGCTCGCGAGCGTCGTTTTAGCAATGAGAAAGCCGAGCAAGCACGGCTGTTAAAGCAAGCAGAGGACGAAAGAGTCCGTGAGCAACGCCGCTCCGATCGTTTAGAAACTGAATTCGAAGAAAATGAAATTCGCATTGGCGACCTGACCGAGCAGCTCGACAAACGCCTTGGCAGCCTGCGTGAGTTATTTGGTGTACTGCAACAAGTCGCCGGTGATACCCGTGGCGGATTTGAGGGTTCAATTGTTTCCAGCCAATACGCAAACCGCGGGGATTGGCTGGGCGAGCTCGCGAAGAAGATGGGTACCGCGAGCCAGTTGGCCACCATTGATGAGATGGAAAGCCTTTGGTTTGAACTTCAGCGCGAGATGACCGAGTCGGGCAAAATTTCTAAGTACCCTGGGACAATCTTCAAGCTGTCCGGCGACAAAGTGGAGACTGAAATTGTTCGCGTTGGTTCCTTTGCCCTGATTGGCGAAGGCGAATACTTGCAGTGGGATGCAGACAGCCAATCGATTGTTGAACTGGCACGGCAACCAACAGGGCGGCATGTTGCAACCGCGGAAGATCTGCAGGCAGCAGCTGCTGGAGAGATTGTCGAGTTCTCTGTTGACCCGACCCGTGGCTCCTTGCTTGCGCTGCTGATTCAAGCAGCCACCTTGGGCGAGCGAGTGGGCTCTCCATTTGCCGCCATCGGCGAATGTGGACTGCCATTCTGCGATGGTCAGGGCGGAGAGGTCGGTTCTGTCATTATCCTGGGTGGTATCTTGGGCGTACTGTTGGCTCTGGAACGCTTTATTACACTGTTCCTGATCGGCAACAAAGTAGCCGCACAGCGCAAAGATTCAGTGGCTCGTGATGACAACCCATTGGGCCGCGTCCTCAAGGTCTATGACGAAAATAAAGAGGTCGACGTGGAAACACTTGAACTCAAGCTGGGCGAGGCAATCCTCAGCGAAACGCCGGCTTTGACGAAGTACATTAATTTGGTGCAAGTGATATCAGTCGTGGCGCCGCTGACAGGCTTGCTTGGTACAGTGATCGGTATGATCGAAACCTTCCAAGCGATTACCTTGTTTGGTACGGGCGATCCAAAGACCATGGCCAGCGGTATTTCTAAGGCCTTGATGACAACCGTACTGGGTCTGTGTGTGGCGATTCCCACAACCTTGCTGCATGCGGTGGTCAGTTCACGTTCTCGTGGTCTGGTACACATTATTGAAGAGCAAAGTGCGGGCATCATTGCGGATCACGCTGAGAAATCTGGCAAGACCCTAGGGTAAGCCGTATCGCCTGAGTCCACGGAGACTGTCACACGATGTTTAACGACGCTTATTTGGCGATCATCAGGTTCATGGAAATGGGGGGCGATGTACTTTGGTTTATCGCCGCTATCACCTTCCTGATGTGGAGCCTTATTTTCGAACGGGTTTGGTTTTTTCGAACCGAATACAAAGACCTGTTACTGCAGGCCAACACTACTTGGGAAGGCCGTGCTGAGCGTAAATCGTGGAGCGCCCATCAGGTTAGAGAAGGCATCATTTCCGACGGTGCGACTCGAATCGCGGGCTCGCTGCCCATCATCGAAACCTGTGTAGCACTGTGCCCTTTGTTCGGGCTGCTTGGCACCGTGACCGGCATGATTGCCGTATTCGATGCCATGGCGACGCAGGGCGGTAACGCACGCTCTATGGCTGCCGGTGTTTCAATGGCAACGATTCCAACCATGTCGGGCATGATTGCATCGTTATCCGGTTTGGTCGGCACCACCTATCTAAAGCGCAAAGTCGAATACGAGACTGAGCTTTTTGAAGACCAACTGACGCTAGATCACTAGATCTAGAGCGAAGGAGAAACCCTATGCGCAGACAAATGAAGCGCATTTCAAGAAGCGAAGAGGAAGCTGACATTAATCTGACACCCATGCTGGATGTCGTATTCATTATGTTGATTTTCTTTATCGTTACCGCGACGTTTATCAAGCAAGCGGGTATCGACGTGTTGCGCCCCGAGGCAATGACCTCTGAACAAAAGCCCACAGTCGCACTACTGGTGGCGATTAGCCCCGCTGGCGACATATGGATCGATAAGAAACGGGTAGACCCGAACTCGGTGCGCTCGCATATCGAACGCCTGCATGCAGAAAATCCTAAGGGTGGTCTAGTCGTGCAAGCAGACCGAACGTCGACCAATGAAAAGCTCATGGTTGTGCTCAACGCTGCTCGGGCTGCAGGAATGCGTGAAGTGGCCATTTCAACCGAAAACAATTAGGCAGGTAGTACTATGGTCGTTCGTTACGCGATAGGCATTGGCCTTGGAGCCTTAGTCACATTTCTTCTATTCTTCTTGATGCAGGCGATCATTGCCACGAATGAAGCTAATTTGGATGAGGGCGTCAAAGGCAAGCTGCTGGACTTTGTGCGTCTGCAGGACGATCAGGATATCGAGACCAAGCAGCGCAAACCTAAGCCGCCGCCGCCACCGGATGAACCACCACCCGACATGCCTAAGCCTGATTTTGAATCGTCAGACCTGTCGCAAGGCGTCGATGTGGGTGCTGTAGATGTCAATGTAGATTTGTCTATCGAGGGCGGCGGGTTTAGCTCAGATGGAGAATATCTGCCGATTGTGAAAGTGAATCCCCAGTATCCACGCCGGGCGCAGACGCGCGGTATCGAAGGTTATGTGATACTAGAATATATTGTTACCAAGACCGGTGCGGTCAGAGATCCAGTGGTGATCGATGCCAACCCCCCTGGAATTTTCAATCGCGCAGCGGTCAACGCCGCGCTGAAGTATAAGTACAAGCCCAAGGTCGTTAATGGCGAAGCGATAGACGTGGCCGGTGTGAAGACTCGTATCACCTTTGAGTTAGCAGAATAGAGTTAGCTGAATAGAGTTAGCTGAATAAACTTAGCTGAATAGAATTAGCCGAATAAGCTTAGGAGCTGTTGCGGAAATGACGAATGTTAACCAGATAGCACAGTGGCTGAGGTCCCGATTCGATGAAATGAACCGAATCGAGAGGT
>JAACDW010000291.1 GCA_009936775.1 Pseudomonadota bacterium | reverse complement strand
GCAGCGCAACGCGCCGGTGTCAGTGGCGCATGGTTGACCGATATCGAGCCACTCACTCCGCCACCCCAGCGCCCAAACACGCCGGTTCAGGTAGCGGTTATGCAGGATGTAGGGGCCAAGACCGTGTTCGGGCAAGCAACGTCTGCTGCCGTTGTCCCCGCGGCGGCGGCGCCAAGTCAAGACACCTCTGAAGTTAACACCTTGCGGCTCAACTCTTTCGGCGAAGACGTCAGTATTTTACTCCCCAGCCTGAACGCTACTGCTGCAGCGGTTAGCATTGATGGCAAAATTGACGAGGCGGTTTGGCAGGATCTGCCGAGCTACGACAACATGCTCGTAATGGACCCTGACACCCTCGAACAGCCACGTTACAAGACCGACGTGCGCATGTTTTATACCGAGCAAGGCATGTATGTTGCGGCGCGCATGGAACAGCCAAAGGAAACGCTGGTGTCGCGGCTGTCTAGCCGCGATCAGTGCATCAACCGAGACGAATTCGGTATCACTTTGGACACCTCTGGCGAGGGCCTTTACGGTTACTGGTTCGCTTCCAGTCTTGGCGGTTCCGTCAAAGACGGCAAGGTAGCCCCGGAACGGCAGTTTTCCCGAGAATGGGATGGTCCTTGGGTCAGTGCCACCGCCGAACTCGATGATGGCTGGAGTACCGAGATGTTTTTGCCTTGGTCCATGATGACTATGGCCGATGTCGAGAACGGTGAACGCACCTTTGGCTTTTGGATGACACGCAAGGTCGCCTACCTTGACGAGCGCTGGAGTTGGCCTGCCTTACCCTATACCTCCAAGCGCTTCATGTCGGCGCTGCTGGAACTGCGCATCCCCGAGGTTGAGCCTCGGCAACAAGTGTCTTTTTTCCCCTATGTCTCTGCCGCTCGCGATGAGCTCAATGGTGAGGACGAATACCGGGTGGGGGCAGACTTTTCGTGGCGCCCAACCTCTAACCTGCAGGTGACGGCGGCGTTGAATCCGGATTTCGGCGCGGTGGAGTCCGATGATGTGGTGGTAAACCTCACCGCATTCGAAACGTTTTTTCCCGAAAAAAGGCTGTTCTTTTTGGAAGGGCGTGAGGTGTTCAATACCACCCCCCGCAGCCAACCGGGGCGGAGTAGCCCTTCAGGCGGCGGCTCACGGCAAACAACCTCTACCTTTACAGGTGAACCTACGACTCTTCTCAACACACGTCGAATTGGTGGTGCTGCTCGGGTCGATGTACCGGATGGGGTTAGTGTGTCTGGTGTCGAACTCGGACAACCTACAGATTTGCTCGGTGCGGCCAAGGTGACTGGGCAGCGTGGTGCGTTGCGCTACGGGGTGCTGGGCGCCATGGAAGACGACGCCATACTGCGTGGCACGCTTACCGAGGGCGTTAACGCCGGCGAGGAGGTGCACATTACTGCTGAAGGTCGAGACTTTGCGGTGGCTCGACTGTTATTGGAGGAGGCTGGAGACGGACGGCGCTCTATCGGCTATTTGGGCACCATGACTCGCTATGCCGACAGCGAAGCCGTCGTGCATGGGGTGGATGCCCATTGGCTGAGCCGTAATGGCACCTGGCGCTTCGATTCTCAGCTCATGGGCAGTGAGGTAGACGACATTGTCGGCTATGGCGGGTTTGCAGATTTGGCCTATGTGCCTAGGCAGGGGGTCGGGCATACGCTGCAAATGGAATACCTCGATAAAAAGCTGGATATCAGTGATCTGGGCTACATACGGCGCAACAATGTGATGGGTACCAAGTACATTTACAACTGGTCTACGGGCCGGGGCTTGAAGCGTCTGCGCAGCAAAAAGCGCTCGGTCATGCTGGTACATTCTTGGAATTTGGATGGCCGCCTAGAGCGCTCAGGCTATTTCTTCCGCAACGGCTGGACCTTCAAGAACCTGAGTGAGATTCGTACCGAAATCGACTACTTCCCTGAGCGCTGGGATGATCGCAACAGCTTTGGCAATGGTGCTTTTAAAACCGATGGCCGCATTGTTGCCGAGGTGGGCTACGGCACCAACACGTCGAAAGCGCTGTCTTTCAGTGCCTTGGCAGGTGTGCGTCAGGAAGAACTGGGTGATTGGACCATACGGTCGTCGCTGGGCTTTACCTACCAACCGTCGGATCGCTTCGCTCTCGATATCGACCTGAACTTCTTCCAGCGCAAGGGTTGGCTGCTGCATGACCGCGACGCTCTTATGGCCACGTACGATGCCGCCGATTTCCAGCCGCGCATCGGCATGGACGTCTTCCTAACCGCCAAGCAGCAAATTCGCTTTTCTTTGCAGTGGGCGGGCATTCGCGCGGAAGAGACTGGTTTTTACCAAATCCCTGCGCACGAGGGGGAGTTGATTTCGGTAGTAGATCCCGTAGGCCTTGGGCTGGTATCACAGACTAAGGGAGACTTTGCGGTTTCTAGGCTGACCTCCCAACTGCGCTATCGCTGGGAAATCGGCCCGCTATCGGATCTATTTGTTGTCTACACGCGCGGCAGTAACCTGCCCGACCGGGTGGACGATGATTTCATTGATTTGTTTGACGACGCTATTAACCAGCCAATAATCGACACGCTGCTGGTCAAGCTGCGGTATCGCTTCGGTAACTAGCCTGCCGACGCCTTAGCCGCCAACCGCTGGGCACGGCGCGCTAGCTTTTCTTGCAGGCGCTTATGCCGCGCTGGCGTGAGCGGATAGGACCAGATGAGTTTCATGGCTAAACCGTAGAACACAATGGGGCCAGTGCAGTAAACCAAGCGCAGTGCCCAGACCCCACCCTCGGTGCTTGCCTCGACGCCGCCGGCGGGGTCAAAACCCAATAAGCCGACAATGTTCAGGGAAACTCCGGTACCAAAGGCGATCGCGATTTTTTCCGAGAATCCCAAGAAAGCGAAGTAAGTCCCGGCTCGTTTGCCGCCACTGCGTGCTGAATCCACATCGATGACATCGGCGAGCATTGCAATGGGTAAAAATTGCAGGCCGCCGAAGCAAAAGCCCTTGATAACAAAGAGCAAGAAAAATATCGAATAGTCGCCATAGCCCAAGAACAGGTTGGCCGCGCTGACCGCAGCCACCGTAATCAAGGTACACATGAAGGCGCGGTGCTTGCCGATTTTACGCCCCAACCAGAGCCAGAAGGGAATCGCCCCTAACCCCGCTATGAAATAAAAGAAATAGGCGGCACCAATGGTCGGTACGCCGACGATGTCACGAATAAAAAACAGCGACACCGCGTTGCGGAACGACTCGCCAAAGTGCACCAGTAGCACAATGGCCAAGACGCGCAGCATGGGTCCGTTTTTCAATACCAGCTTCAAGCCATCGCGAATGTTGGGCCTTGGCTCGTTGCCAAGCGGCGGCTCTTTCACAAAGGCCAGCACTATGACGGCGCAGACCGGCAGGGCAAGCATGATCGCCCAAGCCAAACCTGCCAGCACTGGGCCAGTCAAGGTCGCTCGATCAACAACCTTCTTTTCGCTGAAGTCACCGGCAAAGGCTCCAAAGGCGTCGTCCCAGAGCGTGCTAAACACCTGTCCAACGCTGCTGCCGCCATCGGCGAGAATTTCAATAATCATCGGAATGGCAGCGGCGATCATCAGACCGATGAGAACGTAAATTTCCCGTGCAGCGGTGACGCGGCTGCGTTGATGATAGTCCGCTGAAAGCTCCGCGCCCCACGCTCGGTGGGGCAGGGTGATCATGGTGCTACCAACGAAAAACACCGTGAGCCAAAATAAAAAGTAGACAATGCCGACCCCGTCACTCGGCATGAAGAGATGATAAACCCCGATCATCATGACCGGAGGGCCGATCAGCAACCAAGGACGCCGCCGACCAATAGGCGTACGCCAGCGGTCAGATAGCTCACCCATTAGCGGATCGGTAATAACATCGGTGAGGCGCGCTAGCATTAAAATTGTGCCTACCGTCGCCAAACTGATGCCCAGTCCGCCAGAGTAGTGGGCGGGTACCCAGATCGCGAGTGGGTAGCCAATTACGGCCAGTGGCATGCCCAGTATGCCGTGAGCATAAAGTGTCTTTTTTGATAGAACTTCAGTTGTCACGTCAGATGTCTCCCCGTCATCTTCGTATTACCCGTAGAAACCTATCATGCGGGGCTCGTTAACTCCTAGTGGACCGCGCGCATTTGTCATTGCGCTCTTGATCTTAGTCGCAGACTCGGCTGCTGGTCGATTGGAACAAATTGAGGAGGCTGAGTCATCAAACGCTGGTTAAGGCACAAACTCTGCTCATCGCTTAACTGCGTCGATTCGGTTTAAAGTCAACGCTTTCAGGGAGCGAGGAAAAGAATGAGTGACCATCCGAACGCAAAGCGAGGGGCAGCACTGCTGCCAACCGTTGACTGGTTAGAGCGGGTAAGCAACCGAGAAAAATCTCTCGCGGACCTTAGGTACGCCCTTTCCGAATTCGGTTTCATGGTGTTAACCAATGCGCCCGGGCTAGACGATGAGTTTCAGCAGCGCGCGTCTCGCGCGGTTCGTGGCTTTTTCGATGCACCCATGGATGTGAAGAAGACGGCACACATTTCCAACACGCCTTATTTTCGTGGTTATACCCTCCCGACACCAGCTGATCGTGGACACGGTCAGGTAATCGAAAACTTTCAATACGGCTTTGAGCAAGAGCCAGTATGCGCCCACGATGACGAGTCTCAGCCCATACACAGGCGTTTGTTTCGTGGGCCGAACACTTGGCCGCAAAGCGCTACCTTGCCCGGTTTTAGGCCTTTGATTGAAGACATTAATCTGGTTTACCACCGTCTGACTCACGCGCTCGGCGAGGCTATCGTGGAGTCCTTGGGCGAGGATCCAGCGGAGTTTCGCCGGTACTTTGACTTCGATGAACCGGATCTGGCCGCAAGCCTGAACCACAACTTCGGCTTGGACGTTTTTGCCCCAGCAGACCGCCCCAAGGTGCAGGCTTCCTATGCCAAGTTTGATAGCAAGAATGTTGGTGCGCACATTGATGGGCCGCCCTTTATCGCGCTGCTGATTAATGATCGCCCGGGTCTACAGGTGGTGGCAGGCGAGGGCCAGTGGATCGATGCGCCGGTCACCTGTCGCACTGCGCCGGGTGCCTATCATGTGCCGGTGATTCCGGGCTCGGTCATTGTCAACACTGGGGGCACGCTCATGCATTTGAGTGACGGGCGTTATTCGGCAACCCTGCATCGAGTGAACACGACACTGATTCCAGAAGGTGAGACCCGAGTATCACTGCCGTATTTTTTGTTGCCCAAAATGGAAGGAGATCTGATCCCCTTCGGCAAGACAGTCATAGCCGCAGAAGGCGCCGCTGGCTATAACGCAGGACGTGATCGAGGCGCCAACGCGTGTGTGAACCGCATGGGGACCTTTCCTCAGGTAACGCGCCGTTGGTGGGCGAAAGAATTTGCGGCCTTGAGCCAAAAGCAAGCTGAGGAAGTGGAGGCGGAAACCCAAGCGGCCTTGCGTCTTGCCCAAGCGAGAGGCCAGCGTTTCAAAGGCAAGTCCACAACGCCCAGCAGTGAACGGCGTTAGAGTCCATGCGTCACTTAATGAGGGTTACTAGGCCTGCGCCGAGTTCCGCTGGGATTGCATGGCGAATCAGTGGCTGCTCAAGTTGGCTGCAGCGCAGTGTTTTTGTGGGCCTTATTGCTCTATGTCTGCCGGTGCTCGCCGACTACGTTCCCGGTGGACCGATGTCCAAGGTGAGCAATGATGGCGTGGAAATCGCGTACCGGGTAGTGGGTAGCGAACAGGCCGAGCCGATTTTGATTGTTATGGGGCTTTCTGCTTCGCACCGGGTGTGGAACCCAGAGATCATTCAGGGCCTAGTGGATGGCGGCTATCGGGTGCTGCTGATTGATAACCGCGATGTCGGTGAGTCGTCGCGTATTGCAGGTCGCGGCCACCTTTGGCTGGCTTGGCAGCTTTTCAAATATCGCATTGGTTTACGGGTGCAGTCACCCTATCCGTTAAGCGCCATGGCCGCCGACGCAGTAGCGGTCTTGGATGCGCTGGATATCCCCCGCGCACATGTCATTGGCGCCTCCATGGGCGGAATGATCGGTCAAATCGTCGCCTACGATTACCCGCAGCGCACGCAAACACTGGTGTCTATTATGTCGAGCACTTGGGCAAAACACCTGCCGCCGCCAGGCCGCGAGCAGCAGGAGGGCATCTCTGCTATGAACGAAAGTGCCGAGGATGAAGCCGCACGCTTAGAGGCACTGGGTTTTTACACCAGCGCGCTGCCGAATCAGGTGACGGCGATTTTAAATGCTGGTGACCGCACCCAACGGGTCAGTCAAATTGCTGCCCCAACCTTGGTGCTGCACGGGGCACAGGACAAATTGTTGAGCGTTGAACACGGCGAGCACACCGCCCAGACGATTCCCAATGCCCGCTTTAAGGTTTATGAGAACATGGGTCACAATCTGCCCGACGATATTGTTGCCGATCTCGTCAGCGACATGCTGGCCCACCTGCGCTCTCACCCAATGGGCGGCGGCTAAATGGCCCAGCAATGCGCGTCGGCAACAAGGTTGCGTAAAGCGACACACAGGTACCAAGACCCGAGCAGCTAAACTGCTCTCGAAGCCGAAGCGGCAAGGTGCAGAAAACCAGGTGGTGCCTGGATTTTCTGCTCGGCCGGACTGGCAGATCGCGCAATGTTATTGGCGGGTGTATCCCTTAATCACGATGTTCTGCGAGGTGTTGACTAAGTCACGCATACGCCCAACGTCCTGATTGAATTCCTGGAACACTGGGTGAGCGTTGACGCGCTGGGCAATAGCGTTGAGTTCGGGAATCGAGCGTGCGCCAGTCCAAACCCAATGCGTAAAGCTGTCTCGGCCGTAGGCTATTGCCCCTAGCCCATAGGACCGAAGGTCCACATCGCGGCTAATTTTCGCCATCATCTTCGCGTAGGCGGCTGCGTAGCGTTGCTGGTTATGTGGCTCAACGATGATATCAAACTTGGAGAAAACGGTATCTTGAGTCCAGTCATTTGCGTCGATGGGAGCCGCGCCCATATATTGGCTCGTTTGCACCGTACCCGCCGCGTTCAGCGCCTGCAGAAACTCGCCTGCTGCGGGGCAACTGCGCATGATCTCGCCAGCCTTGGCCTGGTCGGCAGAGGTTTGAAACGTGTTGATAATAAAGTGAGTTGACGGGCTTGCACCGTCGAAAGACTCCTGCAGCAGGGCCACATCCGCGGGGTATTGCTGGCCGCAATCGGATTCCCAAAATGCATCCATTGCGGCGACAACCGCCGCCGGGTTAGCGACTTGCATATGGTAAAAAGCGTAGTAGGGACCAGTTTCGGCCGTTT
>JAACDW010000084.1 GCA_009936775.1 Pseudomonadota bacterium | reverse complement strand
TTTTCTGCGGTCATGATTGGTATGGGGCGAGCAGTAGGCGAAACCATGATTGTGTTGATGGCTACCGGCAACACGCCGCTGATGGAATGGAATATTTTTGAAGGCATGCGCACCTTTGCCGCGAATATTGCGGTAGAGCTGCCGGAGTCGGAGCTCAATAGCTCGCACTACCGTATTTTGTTTTTGGCGGCCTTGGTCCTGTTCGCTTTCACCTTTGTTCTCAACACCGTTGCAGAAGTCGTAAGACAGCGGCTGCGCGTTCGATACGGAAGTCTATAGCTATGACTGAATTGACTGAGCAAGCTAACAGTAAGGGATCCTTTTTCCAGCGCTGGTTTGCTTCCGGTGAACCATGGATCTGGATGAACGCTGCGGCGGTTGGCATCAGTGTCACTGCCGTGATTGGTATTTTGCTGTTGTTGGCGGTGAAAGGTTTAGCCCATTTTTGGCCCGCGGATATCGCCTTGATCAGCTACCAATCGGAGGACGGCAAACCAAGGCAGGTTTATGGCGAGCTGATTGAGCGCGACGTTCTGCCGGTACAACAGTTCCTAGAAAGCGGCGGACCTGCTGCTTGGGTAGACGAAAACGCCGAAGAAATGCAGCGCTGGCTGGTGAAAACCGGTAACCGTAAGGTGGCTGGCCCCGACTTCCGCTGGATCTACGCGGCACAAATCAGCGCCATAGACTATCCGGCGGGAGTGGTGGCTATCGAGCGTCTGGAATGGGGTAACGCCTACGGTCTACCGTTAAGCATACAGGTGCCAGATACTGGATCGAGGGCGTCCGGGCTGCGCACGGTTGTCGGTGAAGATGTGGTTGCCGCAATAGCCAAGCGGCTGGAGCAAACCACGGCCATTCGAGAACAAATTGATGGCTTGGAAAGCGGCGTACTGAACCGGATCAATAACGATTTGGAGCGCCTGCGCCTTGAGCGCCGTAAGATCGAGATGGCAGGCATACAGGTGCCGCGTCTACAGAGCATTGCGCAGCGCGAGCAAGAGCTGCGTGACGAATACCAAACCAGTAGCGCGCAGTTACGCGCCTTTTACGCGGAATTGAATCAGGGCGTGCTGCGCATCGAAACTGCCGAGGCCCAAGAAATTCGAATAAAAGTGTCAGATGTGCTTCACACTTGGCAACCAAACCCTATGTCTGTGCTGGAAAAAACGATTCTTTATGGATCCAATCTGTGGCGTTTCCTGTCAGAAAACCCGCGCGAGGCAAATACCGAAGGCGGTGTCTTTCCGGCGATTTTCGGCACCGTTTTAATGGTACTGCTGATGACGGTAATCGTTACTCCCTTTGGTGTAATTGCCGCCGTCTATTTACGTGAATACGCCAAACAAGGCCCTCTAGTTCGCGTTATCCGCGTAGCGGTAAATAACTTGGCCGGAGTGCCCTCCATTGTCTATGGCGTATTCGGACTGGGCTTTTTTGTCTATTTCCTTGGCGGCAATCTTGACCAACTGTTTTACCCCGAAGCGCTGCCCGCCCCCACTTTTGGCACACCGGGCCTGATGTGGGCCTCGTTGACCCTAGCGTTGTTGACGGTTCCCGTGGTCATAGTTTCCACCGAGGCAGGGTTGACCCGCATTCCGCGTTCACTGCGCGAAGGCAGCATGGCGCTGGGTGCAACCCAGGCCGAAACTCTTTTCAAAGTCATCCTGCCAATGGCCAGTCCCGCGATTTTGACCGGTGTGATTTTAGCGGTGGCAAGAGCCGCCGGTGAAGTGGCCCCGTTGATGCTGGTTGGTGTGGTCAAGCTCGCACCTACCCTGCCACTGGATGCAAGCTTTCCTTACCTGCATTTGGACCGCAAGTTTATGCACCTAGGGTTCCATATTTACGACGTCGGCTTTCAGAGCCCGAATGTAGAGGCAGCAAGACCCTTGGTTTATGCAACCGCGCTGTTACTGGTTACACTGATCGTTGCGCTGAACCTGACGGCGATCACCTTACGCGGTCGTCTTGAGCGCCTATACCGAGGAGTAGAGAGTTAATGTCCACCACACCTGCACCTGTCGAAACTGAAATGCCTTCGCAGGATCCGCAACACGAGACCAGTTTGCGCGTCAACGACCTGTCACTGTTTTATAGCGACAAGCAGGCGCTGGCTAACATCAGCATGGGCATTGCGACCCGTAAAGTGACTGCCTTTATTGGTCCCTCGGGCTGTGGCAAGTCTACTTTGCTGCGCTGTTTTAACCGCATGAACGACCTGATTGACGATGTCAGTATCAGCGGTGATATCGAGTTTGAGGGCCGCAGCATTTACGACGAACGCGTTGATGTGGCTACCCTGCGACGAAAAATCGGCATGGTATTCCAACGCCCTAACCCGTTCCCCAAAAGTATCTACGAAAACGTCGCCTACGGCCTGCGCATTCAGGGAGAAAAATCGAAGGCAATTATCGATGAGCGCGTCGAATGGGCGCTGAAAAGCGCTGCTCTGTGGGATGAGGTTAAGGATCGCTTGCGAGATTCGGCGCTCGGTCTTTCTGGTGGTCAGCAGCAACGGCTGGTAATTGCCAGAGCCATTGCGATTCGGCCCTCTGTGCTGCTACTAGACGAACCAGCCTCGGCCCTAGATCCCATTTCTACGTTGAAGATTGAGGAGTTGATTCATCAGCTCAAGGACGATTACACCATTGCCATTGTGACGCACAATATGCAGCAGGCTGCGCGGGTCTCTGACTACACTGCGTTTTTGTATCTTGGAGAGATGGTGGAATTTGGCACCACGGATAAAATTTTTCGTAATCCGGACGAGAAGCAAACCGAAGATTACATAACTGGCCGCTACGGCTAGGAGAACTTATGCAAAAGCACATATCAGAGCAGTACGACTTGGAACTGTCGCAAATACGCGACACGCTGATGGAAATGGGTGGGCTGGTAGAGATACAGGTCAACAATGCCTGCACATCCTTAGTCAATCACGACATGGAGTTAGCCGAAGAGGTGCGCGATGTGGAAGCGCGGCTCAATCAGTTTGAGGTCGATCTGGACGACCGCTGTGTATCGATTATCGCAAAAAGACAGCCGACAGCCGGCGATTTGCGTGCCATTGTTAGCGTAATGAAGGTTATTACCGACCTCGAACGCATTGGCGATGAGGCAGACCGAATCGCTAAAATGGCCCTAGATCTGGCAGATTCTGAAAAGCCCGAACACCAATATGCCGAGTTTCGCGCCATCCACGCCAATGTGATGAAAATGTTGCGCCGCACTTTGGACGCCTTTGCACGCCTCGACGTTGAAGGTGCCCTGAGGGTGTTCGAAGACGACGAAAATATTGATCGCGCCTACAACAAAATTGTTCGGCATTCGATTGAGGCCATGCAAAGTAACCCGCTGGAAGTCGAGCGCTCGGTAAGTCTGATGTGGGCGGCCCGAGCACTGGAGCGTATTGGCGATCACGCCAAAAACATCAGCGAATACGTGATTTATCAGGTCAAAGGCCGGGATGTGCGCCATTCGGGTTTACCCGGCGAGCTATTGGACACGTAAGCTTGCGCGCATTTGATTGCGCCGCGCTATGAACAGTTGTCATGGTAACCGCGTGGACGTAATATGCGCCGCCTGCCCAGGTGATGGAATTGGTAGACATGCTAGATTTAGGTTCTAGTGCCTTC
>JAACDW010000083.1 GCA_009936775.1 Pseudomonadota bacterium | reverse complement strand
TCTAAAGTGCCGCTTACGCGGCAATTATTCCGCCGCACAAAAAAGCCCGTCTAAAACGGGCTTTTTTGTGCGGCGGCCAGCGTATTTTACGCATGGCCAACTTTGCAATTAGAGAAAATTCAGAATCCCTGCTAACACTACGGTCAACGCTAAACCGCAGTGGATGACACCGGGTATCGTGGTAAGGGGGCCTTGCTTGCCGAATATGGCGTTGGCCTCCAAAGCAACAATAATTGCCACGCAGATCAGTACCGGCGTCGTGCCGGAGGCAAGACTGCCACTGGCAAGGTGCGCGCTGGAACCCATCAGGTAGAGCATGGGCAAGGAGAACAATGTGTTAGTTCGCGATGCCAGTGCCGCTTTCGGCGCCGCAGCCGCCGCCTCAGGGTTTGGCTCATTGCCTGCCTGCACGCCTTGGTTTGACTCGACGATGATCTTTTGATTTGGCCATATAATCAGCCACACATTCAAAAACATCAGCGTGCCCAGCAGGGCACCAACGGTAATGTCAGCGGTTAGGCCAGTGTGGCGGTAACCTAATAGCAGCACGCCGGTTAAGAAGGTACCCATGGCACCCCAACGGAACCACCATAGCGCACGAGGCGCGAGTTTGGAAAACGCGTCGACCCGAGCATCTGCGTCGGCTTCTTTGAAATACTCGGTTTGCACAAAGTTAAAATAGTAAAGCATGCCGATCCATACGATGCCGAACAGGACATGCCCGTACCGCGTCAAATAATCGATAAAAATCATGTCCATAGCATCTCTCACCCGTTGATTGAAAATATTCCCAGAGCATAGCGAAACAGCCACACTGGCACCAGCATTGGGCAGCAAATGCCCTGCACGGATCGCATATCGCCAGGTTTTTAGTGGAGCGCGGAACCAAAGTCTGGCGACAAAAGCTGCAGACGAAAAAAAACCCGCAAGCCGAGAACTTGCGGGCCCTTTTACGTAAGCGAGTGCTTACATCATGCCACCCATGTCAGGCATGCCGCCGGGCATACCGCCACCAGCTGGGGCGTCGTCCGCAGGCAGTTCGCTAACCATTGCTTCTGTGGTGATCATCAGACCAGCCACACTGGAGGCGGCCTGCAACGCCGTGCGGGTTACCTTGGCTGGATCCAGAATACCCATCGCTAACATGTCGCCATATTCGCCAGTGGCCGCATTGTAGCCGTCGTTACCAGACAGGGCTGCCACTTTGTCTAGTACCACTGCGCCTTCAACACCTGCGTTGGTGGCGATTTGACGCAGCGGCGCGCTCATAGCGCGCACTGCCAGCGCTATCCCAACGTTTTGGTCTTCATTATCGCCTTCGGTTGCTTCCGCGGCCGCAATTGCTCGGACCAAGGTGACGCCGCCTCCTGGTACTACACCTTCTTCTACCGCAGCACGGGTTGAATGCAGCGCGTCCTCTACGCGGGCTTTCTTCTCTTTCATCTCGACTTCAGTAGGCGCACCCACCTTAATCACCGCAACACCACCAGCAAGCTTGGCCAAACGCTCTTGCAGCTTTTCACGATCGTAGTCGGACGATGTGTCTTCAATTTCCTGACGGATCTGCTTGATGCGTCCGGCAATATCATCCTTTTCACGCGCACCGTCTACGATGGTGGTGTTTTCCTTAGTAGAGGAAACACGCTTGGCGGTGCCAAGGTCTTCTAGCGTGGCGCCTTCCAGCGTTAGGCCCACTTCTTCGGAGATCACCGTTGCGCCGGTCAGAATCGCGATGTCCTGCAGCATGGCCTTACGACGATCACCAAAGCCCGGCGCCTTCGCTGCCGCGACCTTGACGATGCCGCGCATGTTGTTCACGACCAAGGTCGCCAGCGCTTCGCCTTCAATGTCCTCAGCAATCACAACCAGTGGACGGCCGGCCTTCGCAACATTTTCCAGCACTGGTAGCAGGTCACGGATATTAGAAATCTTCTTGTCACACAGCAAAATGAACGGGTCGTCGTGTTCAGCGGCCATGGAATCTTGGTTGTTGATGAAGTAAGGCGACAGGTAGCCCCGGTCAAACTGCATGCCCTCTACAACGTCGAGTTCATTTTCCAGACCCGAGCCCTCTTCGACGGTGATCACCCCTTCTTTACCAACCTTTTCCATCGCTTCAGCGATGATCTCGCCGACGGCACTGTCGCTGTTCGCAGAGATCGTGCCCACCTGAGCGATGGCCTTAGAGTCTTCGCATGGCGTTGCCAAGCTCTGAATATGCTCTACCGCAGAGGCTACTGCCTTGTCGATACCGCGCTTGAGGTCCATTGGGTTCATGCCCGCTGCGACAGACTTCAAACCTTCTTGCAGAATGGCTTGGGCCAACACGGTCGCCGTCGTGGTGCCGTCACCGGCTTCGTCGGAAGTTTGGCTTGCGACGGTTTTCACCATCTGCGCACCCATGTTTTGGAACTTTTCTTTCAGCTCGATTTCCTTCGCTACCGATACACCGTCCTTGGTAACGGTTGGCGAGCCGAAGGCTTTATCCAGTACTACATTTCTGCCCTTGGGGCCTAGGGTCACTTTGACCGCGTTTGCCAGGACATTGACGCCTTCCAGCATTTCAATGCGGGCGTCATCTCCAAATTTTACGTCTTTAGCGCTCATCGCTTATTTCCTCTTAATCGTGTC
>JAACDW010000290.1 GCA_009936775.1 Pseudomonadota bacterium | reverse complement strand
TTCTTGTTTCGTCAAACACGCCAAACCCTGTCGAGCCTGAATCAAAACCTACAGGAAAATCTGGCGGGACTGCAGGTTGTTCAGCTATCAGACCGACAGCAGCACAATCTCGGCCGCTACACCGAAATTAACGAAAAAAATCGTCTCTTTGAGCACCGCTTGGCTCGGGTTGAAACCCTCTATGGCGCGTTCAATGAAAGCTTGGCGCAAATCGCCATTGGCCTGATCCTCTATTACGGGGCCAGCCAACTCATGGAAGTGACCATGACCGTGGGTGAGGTTGTTCTGTTCACTCAGTTTGTGACCATGCTTTTCCATCCCATCGTCGTCCTGGGCGAGCAAACCAACATTTTGTTTCGTGCCATGGCCAGCGGCGAGCGAATTTTTCAGGCCTTAGATTGGGATGAAGTCATTCACGAGCCGACGAATCCAGTGGCCCTACCAGAACGACTCAGAGGCGAAGTGGAGTTTCGCGGCGTTAACTTCGCCTACGACCCCTCTATGCAAATTTTAAGGGATGTCTCTTTTCGCATCCGGCCTGGCGAGAAGCTGGCCATTGTTGGACCGACGGGTTCTGGCAAGAGCACGCTCATTCGACTGCTTGGACGTTTTTACGACTTCGCTGACGAACAAATTTTTCTCGACGGCATCGACCTAAACCACATTCATTCGAGTGACCTGCGGCGTCGCGTCGGCGTCATGCTACAAGACTTCCATATCTTTTCCGGCAGCATCTACGACAACATTGCGCTGGGCAATCCGCACATCACCCGCGAGCGCGCTATTGCTGCGGCGAAGACCGTTAACGCTCATCCGTTTATTCAACAGCTGGCTCAGGGCTACGACTCACCACTGACCGAGCGAGGCCAAAATCTTTCTCAGGGCCAACGTCAACTACTGGCCTTCGCCCGGGTGCTCGCAGCGGATCCGGAAATACTGGTGCTCGATGAGGCCACGGCAAATATCGATACAGAAACGGAACTTCTGATACAGGAGGCCGTAGAACGGCTGACAAAGGGCCGCACCTCGATCATCATTGCTCACCGCCTGCAGACCATTCAGGAGGCCGATCGCGTGCTGGTGCTAAACCACGGTGAGGTTGCCGAAATTGGCAGCCATGACGAGCTACTTGCTGCCGATGGGCTATACGCTACGCTGCACAGCCTGCAGTTTCAGAGCGACGCGCAATCGACCAATGATGCTGCAGTAAACAGTACGACCAATTCAACCAACACATAGGTAACCCGTGTCGGATAAGACACCGATTAAAAGCGGCGAAAAATTTGCTACCCCGCAGGGTTTCAGCGCCATCAAAAACGGCATGAAAGCCAGCACTAACGCGGCGACCGATATTGAGCGCAAGCCGCCTTGGCTCCGTGTCTCAGTTGGCGGCGGAGCACGCTATCGCAGCGTTAAAGAAACTGTGAGCAAACACCGGCTGGCCACGGTATGCGAAGAGTCCCATTGCCCAAATATTGGCGAGTGCTGGAACCACGGCACCGCGACCATCATGCTTATGGGGGCAACTTGCACGAGAGCCTGCCGTTTTTGTGCGGTCGACACCGGCAACCCCAAGGGCTGGCTCGATCTTCAAGAGCCTGCCAACGCCGCCGAATCAGTGCGCCTCATGGGGCTTGGCTATGTGGTGCTAACCTCGGTAGATCGTGACGACCTCGCCGACGGCGGCGCATCTCACTACGCCGAGTGTGTTCAGGCCATCCGCGCCCTTAACCCAAATACCGCCGTCGAAGCGCTCACTCCAGACTTCAATGGCGACCCTGACGCAGTAGCCCAAGTAGTCAATTCGGGGCTGCAGGTGTTTGCGCAAAATATAGAAACCGTTGAGCGTCTCACCCACGTGGTGCGCGACCCTCGGGCAGGCTATCAACAGACCCTCGACGTGCTAGCCCACTCCAAGAAGGTCAACGCTGAGGTGCTGACAAAGTCCAGCCTGATGCTGGGTATTGGCGAAACCGATGACGAAATTCGCCAGACGCTACACGACCTACACGACCACCAAGTAGACATCGTGACCCTAGGCCAATACATGCGTCCGACAAAGAATCACCTGCCGGTGAACCGTTGGGTAACGCCGGAGCAATTTGCACAGCTGCGTCAGTACGGTTTAAGCCTTGGCTTTACTGAAGTTGCCGCCGGGCCACTGGTGCGCTCAAGCTACCGCGCAGACCGAGTGTTTGAACAAAACAATCTCGGCATTGAGCATATTCCGGTTCGCCAACTATAGTTCGCGCGCACCATTTGCCAGCCCCTGCGGGCCATTTGGAAAACAAATACCATGCAAGAAATTCCTGAAGACTACCTAAACAGCGGCCTGCTGCCTGCCGACAGCAGCGAGCCAGCGATAACCCTGCACTTAGTCAGCGCGCAAACGCTAAGTGCCTTTCAAGAGCAGCGCAGCGATGCCGATCAGGCTTGGCTGCAACGCCAGTCCTTTACGGGCAAGTCTGGCCAAATTGCTTGGCTGGAAAATGGCGATGGGGTTGTCGGCCGATCCAGCGACAACGATTTATCGGTGCTAGGTCACCTCCCCTATGGGCTGCCCGAAGGCAGCTACCGATTGGCAGAAGATGTTGGTTTTGTTGCGCTGCTCGGCTGGGGGCTAGGCAGCTATCGCTTTGACCGCTACAAGACCGCTGATCGCGAACCGGCCAAACTGGTTTTACCCGCCAACGCCGATGCAGCAGAACTGCTACACACCATCGCGTCCACAAACCTAACTCGAGACCTGATCAATACCCCTGCCCAAGACATGGCCCCCTCCCATCTGCAGGCAGAAGTCGAGGCCTTGGCGGATACATTCGGGGCGCAAATCACCACCACTGTGGGCGATGACCTCTTGAATTTGAACTGTGGCGCCATCCACGCAGTGGGTCGAGCGGCCACCGACGAGCCTCGCCTCATGGATATGCTCTGGGGCAATCCAGAACACCCCAAGGTCACCATTGTCGGCAAGGGGGTCACCTTTGACAGCGGCGGGCTGAACATCAAACCGAGCGGCGGCATGCGCTGGATGAAAAAAGATATGGGTGGCGCGGCCATTGCCCTTGGCCTCGCCTACCTCATCATGTCCCAAGGGCTTCCAATACGCCTGAGGGTGTTGATACCGGCTGCAGAAAATGCCATTGCCGGCAATGCATTTCGCCCCGGTGACGTACTGGATACCCACAAAGGTCTAACCGTTGAAATAGACAATACCGACGCTGAGGGACGCCTACTGCTCTGCGATGCACTGTCCATGGCCAGCAGCGAACAGCCTGAACTGATCGTCGATTACGCAACCCTTACAGGCGCTGCCCGAGGTGCGGTTGGGGCTGAGATTGCGGCGCTATTCAGCAACGACGATGCGTTGGCGCTAGAGTTGACCCAGTTGGGCCGCAGCGAAGACGACGCGGTTTGGCCCATGCCCCTGCACACGGGCTACGACTACATGCTCAACAGCAATATCGCCGACGTAGTGAACTCGGCCGCCTCACCCTATGCGGGGGCGGTGACTGCGGCGCTCTTTCTGAAGCGTTTTGTCGATGAGGTACCTTGGGTACATTTCGACATTATGGCCTTCAACATTCGCAAACGCCCGGGCCGACCGGAGGGCGGCGAGGCCATGGCCCTACGCAGCGTTTATCGTTACCTACGCCAGCGCTTTGGAGAAGGCGATGACTAGCATCAAGGATCTAGAACAAGCGCCGTCGGGGACGCAGCTCGAACTGCCAACTTTTCTCGATGGGATAAAATTCAACGATCAGGGCTTGGTCCCTGCGATCGCCCAAGACACGAGCAGCGGTAGCGTGCTGATGCTGGCTTGGATGAATCGGCAAGCCATTGAGCAGACGCTGAGCAGCGGCCAAGTCGTCTATTTTTCCAGGAGCCGCCAGGCTCTGTGGCGCAAGGGCGAAACGTCCGGCAATACCCAGGCACTGCAATCAATGCACTTCGACTGCGATGCTGACGCAATTTTGCTGCAAGTAGAACAACTCGGCCCTGCCTGTCATACCAACCGCGAAAACTGTTTTTACCTTCGTGTTGCTAATGACCTTGTCACCGTAACCAAGAGCCCCCCAACGGCGAGACAATAGAAGCGATACGGTAGCGGCTGAGCAATGCGCTATGAAAAGACGTAAACTGCCTGCCGCTAAAAACGCTGACACCCATCTGCCCCTATCCGGAGCCTGACCGCGCCATGAGCCAAGCCGACATCGTTTTCCACAACACGCTTAGCGGTAAGAAAGAAACTTTCGTACCGGGCAACCCCGAGCATGTGACGGTCTATGTCTGCGGCCCTACCGTCTATTCCTATGTGCATATTGGCAATGGCAGACCGGCGGTAATCTTTGACGTGCTTACCCGATTATTACGCACACGGTATCCGCAGGTCAGCTATGTCAGTAATATCACTGATATCGACGACAAAATTAACGCAGCGGCAGCAGCCAACGGCGAAGAAATAGCCACGCTGGCTGAGCGCTACGCACAAGCCTATCGGCAGGATGTATCGGCCCTAGGGGTTTTAGCTCCAGACGTTGTGCCTAAGGCGACGCACCATATTGCTGAAATCATCGACATGATCGAAACCCTAATAGCCAAGGGTCATGCCTATGCGAGCGCTGATCATGTGTTGTTTCATGTGCCCTCGGACGGCGCTTACGGCACACTCGCCAAGCGCACGCTGGAAGATATGATTGATGGGGCCCGAGTCGAAGTAGCAGGTTATAAAAAGGACCCAAAAGACTTTGTACTCTGGAAGCCTTCGAGCGATGAACAGCCGGGTTGGCATAGCCCATGGGGTCGCGGCCGACCGGGCTGGCATATCGAGTGCTCGGCAATGGTCAAAAAACATCTCGGCGACAGCATAGACATTCATGGCGGCGGCTCAGATCTCACCTTCCCCCATCATGAAAACGAAGCGGCGCAAAGCCGCTGCGCTAACGATGACCCCAGCTACGTGCGTTACTGGCTGCACAACGGCATGCTCCATTTGGGCACAGAAAAAATGTCCAAGTCACTGGGCAACGTGCTAACCATTCGAGCTCTGCTAGAGAGCCACAGCAGTGAAGTGCTGCGCTATGCCCTACTGTCAGGCCAGTATCGATCATCGCTGACATGGTCCGATGAATTACTGGCTCAGGCCAGGGCGAGTCTCGATAGCCTCTATCAGAGTCTCCGCGACGCCACAGCTGAGACGAGCCAAACCAGCGCAGATATGCAGGGCCTTAAGCAGGCGGACTATCCTGACACTGTGGTCGCTGCCCTATGTGACGATTTGAACACGCCGCGAGCACTGGCCGCCATGCACGAACTGGCGACGCAACTGCGACGAGCTACTAACGGCGAGGAAAAGACTGCAGCACTGCAACAGTTACTGGCCGGTGGCTGGCTGCTGGGTTTGCTGCACCAAAATGCCGAGGACTACTTCACCCAAGGCCAGCCCGGCGATGCAGCGACACTGAGTGCCGACGAAATAGAAGCTCTAATCGCCCGGCGTAAGGCTGCCAGAGCAGACGGCGACTATGCCGGTGCGGATCGTATCCGTGACGAACTGCTTACTGCCGGCATTGAGCTTGAGGACTCCCGCGAGGGCACACGCTGGCGCAAGATCTAGTCGCTGATGTATCCGGTTGCCATCATGGGCGAGTCCTTGAGCTGCCAAATCATGGCCTTGGCGGCTCGAGCCAGCGGCTTTAACCAACTCAGCCGCTACGCGGTGGCCCACCGTCCTTTGCCACGGCCAGCGCTCTACAGCCTCGGTGCCAACGCCAGTCGACTGCTACGCGCGCTCGCACCCAACGCCCTGGAAACCCTTGGCTTTCAGCCCGATCGCTACCAAGTACGCTTTAGCCAAAGTGCCTACTTATTGGCCGAACTGCCGCTTGGCGAGTTTTATCAGCAGCGCTATGGCAGCCCGCTGGTCAATGTTGCTGCCGATCAGCTGCATACTGAATTAGAGCGCATGCTCAACACCGTGGTACAGCCTGCTCGGGACTTGGTCGCGGTGGAGTCTGAACATCAGTTGACGGTGTTAGGCGAAGATCAGCGGACCAGTACAGCAGATCCGCTGCCTGCTCCGTATAAAGTCTTTCACGCTACCCTGCCTGAGCACCCGCTGCGACGGGCCAATGTGCTGTGGCGCGGCCCAGGGCAGTATATCGAGCAGCTTGCCGATGCCGAAAACGTGCATTTCCGCATGGTCACACGAGCCGACCAAGACTTTGCTGATAACCAATGGCACCACTCCTTGCATCCAGCACTGGCCGCTAAGGTCGAGATAGGCAGCATGGACCCGAAATCCTTTCAGCCCAGGGACAACCTGTTCGGCGGCCGGGTGGCTTTTTTAAGCGACACACAAACTCATTTATCTAGCAAGATCGACGCCGGCAACACAGGTATCGAAGATGCTTGGGTGCTGTCGCGCATGATGGAGAACTATGAAGAGGATGTGGGTGACGGCCTTGCAGCCTACGAGCGCTTCCGACGACCGCGACAGCGCAAGGTTGCGCTGCAAACGCACAAGCAACTGATGAGCCTCACCGAGACATCGACGCGCAAACGTGTGCAACAACATGTGGCTACTGCGCTGCGCACCCGCTTACTGCCAGAAATCGCGCTGCAGCAACAAGACTGGCTCTACGAGCACGACGTAATTAAGGGCTTTCGCTAGCCTGCGACTGAGGGCCGAAAAAACCGTCAGTGCTTAGTGAGGCGGCTGTTGGCACCGAAACTTTTGCGCAAGAACGCCATCTGATCACCCAAGATTCGACCTGAGTTAATCAGCGCAAGGTATTCGGAATAGTTGGGCACATAGGGTAATGCCAGCAGCTCCATGTTGGT
>JAACDW010000289.1 GCA_009936775.1 Pseudomonadota bacterium | reverse complement strand
ATCACCACACGATGCAAAATCTTGCCCTGTACTCGAACACCGACTACGTCAGCACTCAGCCCGGTGGCTTGACCGATTCTGAGCGCTCGAGCTTGCGCATTATTGGCGTCGACAAAACTGCCTACCACGAGCGCTTGTTCGGCGCTCACTGCGCTTGAGGCCAATAAAATTACGGCCAATAGGACATTTCTCAACGGAATCTGACTCCCTAGTAACTGTTATGCGAGTGCAAGAAAAACCACTAACTCTGGCATAGCGAATTAGCGACCGCACCTTACTCTCAGCGTTTTCTGGCGGGCAAAAGCCAAGCCAAGAGCTTTGCTTAGTCATTGATTATGCATTGCCACTACATCTAGGCTTGCTTTTTTAAAGTAATAAATTTAAAAACGCAAGTTACTGAGTAGAAAAGGTACCCGATGGACGCACGTTCACAGCAAATGCTCTCTGCACCGCCAATACCGTTACTGGCAAAAATGTCTGCGCCCAACAGCATTGCCTTCTTTATTCAGGCCCTCGTCAGCTTGGCTGAAGTTTGGTTTATAGGCCGCTTGGGTAGCTTATCGCTTGCCGCCATCGCTCTGGTCTTTCCGCTGCTCATGCTTACCCAGATGCTATCCGGTGGTGCGATGGGTGGCGCCGTGGCCGCAGCCATCGCGCGCGCTCTTGGCGCTGCAGACCCTGCGCGCGCCGAGCGCTTGATCTGGCATGCCCTTGCTTTAGCTGTGGCTGGTGCCCTGACTCTGCTGATCTTGTTCGTCTTTTTTGGCGCGCCATTTTTGCGCTTTATGGGCGGCGCGGGCGATATCCTTAGCGCTGCCATGAGCTATAGCTTCGTGCTTTTCATCGGGGGCATCTTTCTCTGGTTCGTTGGCATCGTCAGCGCTGTGTTTCGCGGCATGGGCGACATGCGCTTCCCAGCCCTGATGATGACCTTGAGTGCTCTGATACAGGTGCCCTTGTCAGGGGTTTTAATTCTTGGCGTGTGGGGCTTTCCGCAACTCGGCATTACCGGGGCCGCGGTATCGGCCGTGCTAACCAATGCTGTGCTTTGTGCGGTGATGATGTACAGGCTAAGCCAAAGCAGTGCGCCAATACGCCTGCACACCCGCGCCGTCGACCTGCGCAAGGATCACTTCCGCGATATTCTCGGTGTTGCTCTGCCCGCTTCCATAGCGCCCTTTCTCACGGTGCTCACCGCGGTACTACTTACCGCAGTGATCAGCCGTTTTGGCGAGCAGGCGTTAGCAGGTTATGGCATTGGCGCACGACTAGAATTTTTGCTCGTACCGCTAGTATTCGGCATCGGCGCATCAATGACCTCTCTAGTGGGCATTGGGATTGGCGCCGGCGACATTAAACGCGCCGAAACCGTTGGCTGGGTGGGCGCGCTGGGAGCTGGGCTACTCGCCGGTTCTATTGGTCTACTGCTCGCAGCCTTGTCTTGGGCGTGGATGCCTATTTTCACCAATGACCCCGCCGTTAGCGCGGTTGCCTCGCGCTATATACATATTGTCGGTCCATGGTATGCCTTCCACGGTCTGGGTCTTGTTCTTTATTTCGGCTCGCAAGGCGCTGGCGCCATGCGTTGGCCGGTGATTGCGCTCAGCCTGCGCGCATTGATCGCAATCGGCGGCGCGCTACTACTGACAAATTCGCTCGTCGCTTCAGTTGATGGCGTTTTTTACGCCGCCGCCCTTTCTATGGTCGCCTATGGCACAATTATGCTCAGTGCGCTTAAACTCGGCGCTTGGCGTCGTCTAGGAATAGCCAATGGAAGCTGAACCAGACTCAACATCCGTAGATTTTCGCTCCGCTTGCCCCGTGTCTAGATCGTTAGACCTTATGGGCGACAAGTGGACTCTGCTGATTATGCGTGATGCGCTGATTTTCGACCGACGCACCTTCGCAGACTTTGCTGCTAGCTCAGAGCGCATCCCCACCAATTTGCTTTCACAGCGCCTTAAAAAGCTGGTAGCCACAGGCTTGCTAGAAAGGCGCCCTTATCATGACAAACCACTAAGATACGAATACATTCCCACCGCCTTGGCCGCGGACCTGCGACCGGTGCTGACAGCGCTTGAGGTTTTTGGTAGGCGCCACTTGGGTGAAGGCGACTAACAGCCTATACATGGCGTGCCCGACACGCCGCTAACCAGTTCATCTGTGTGACGACATAGCCGCTCCCAGGTGCTGCGCTGACGCTCAGCCCGATGCTCAATTTAAGTGATTGCCGCAGTAATACTCGAGCGTATGCGGTGCGCCGCCGGCTGGCCCGTTATAGCGCAATAAAGCCCAACTGACACCGGCGCTGCCAGCATACTCAACCCAAGCTACCTCCCAGAGCCACCACCATGGGTGCCGTTAGCGGCGCCAATAGTGGCGCAAAATTAAAGCTGGTTAGGTCTAGGCTTAACCTGGCAGTCTAGCCAATGAAGCTGGTACTTGGCTCGGCAACGATCTCGTTCTCAATGTGGCCTAGCCCTTCGATCTCGACTTTGACCCGATCTCCAACTTGCATGGTTGCCGGTGGCTGCATGCTCGCGCCCACCCCACTGGGCGTGCCCGTGGCTATGACGTCACCGGGTTCAAGGGTGAACGCGGTACTGAGAAACTCGATGATACGGTAGCAATCGAAGATCAAATCGTTGGTGCTGCTTTGTTGACGCAATTCGCCATTAACAAAGGTTCGCAGCATTAAATCATGTGGGTCGACCTCGTCAGGAGTCACAATGGCTGGCCCGAAGGGACTGTGCGTATCCCATGATTTGCCCATAGTGAACTGCGGCGGCTTGGCCAAAAACTGCCATTCACGCACGCTGACATCGTTGAGCACGCAAAAACCAGCAATCACCTTGGGCGCATCAGCCTTGCTTACCCGACGACAGCGTTTGCCAATAACCACGGCCAGTTCTCCCTCGTAATCCAATAAGTTGGTTTCCGCTGGCGAATGCACCGGATCGAAGGGACCGACTGCCGACGTCGCTTGCTTGGTAAACACCACCGGATATTGCGGTATCTCCATTTTACTTTCTTCAGCATGGGCGCGGTAGTTCAGGCCAATGGCGAGAATTTTCGGTGGCCGGGCGATGGGTGCCTGCAACGTCACCGCTGCAAGGTCAAAGTGCGGGGCTGCCTGCTGCTGCTGTGCGACGACATGCATGGCTGTGTCGCCCTTTTGCAGCAGGCTCAGCATCTGTGTCGGCAGTTCCGGTGCCGCTTGGCTAAGATCGATTACACCGCTGCCAGTCAGCAGGCCGATCCGGCTGCGCTCAGATTCGGTAAAGGTAACGAGCTTCATTGGCTTTCTCCTGATAAAAACAAGTTGGCTAGTGCATCGGCGTGCTCGGCAACCGACCGAGCATCCAGCGGATTTTGCTGACCAAGTGCTTGAGCTTCGGCAGCATTGGCAAACATCAAAGTAGCTGCGCCGGTTAAGATGTAATAAAAATGATGGGCATTCATCGCCGGGGCAACTCCTAGCAGCAAGGCCTCGTCAAACAGCCGACACACCTCGACATACCAGCCGCGCACCGAGCGTTCTAACAACCAGTCGAGTCGCCAGTCGTGAGTGTTGCCCTCCTGAATCATGAGTCGGTGTAACTCGGGATGTCTGGCACAGAAAAATACATAGGCTTTGACAAAGTGGCGCAGTCTGGCACGGGCATCAGTGTCAGCATCCGCTGCGCCACGCACCGCTGCGCTCAACTCGCGTTCCGCCACCTGCATAATGTGGTCTGCTACAGCCTCCCAAAGAGCCTGTTTGGTGCCAAAGTGATAGGAAATGAGGCCCCGCTTTACGCCGGCAGTCGTCTCAATATTGCGGGTCGAGGAGGCCTCATAGCCCTGCGTGGTGAACGCCCGTAAAGCAGCCTGCAGCAGCTTTGACTTGGTCCCATGCGCATCTCGACGACGAACCGCAACGGCGCGGCCAGCTTGCTGCGTGAACTGTTTGGCGGCATCAGCCATGGGCAAACCAATTACTTGTCAGTTGACAAGTTACTCTATACCTTGGCCCACTGTCGTCAAGCCAAAATCCGTGGAGAACCAAATGCCCACCATCAAAGACATCCTCTATGTCCGCTTCACCGTGACAGACTTAGCCAGACAACAGCAATTTTTGCAGGACTTTGGGCTGCATACGGAAATTCAGGACGGTCTGCTGATCGCACGAGGCAGCGACAGCAAACCCTATATTTACCTTGCGCAAGAGGCCGTCAGCGCCGCATTTGTGAGCGTCGGTTTTGAGGCAGATTCGGCGGAGGACCTTTATGCAATCGCCGCCATCGATCAGGCCGAAGTGGTAGACAACCCACTGCCCGGTGGAGGTCTCATAACGCGGCTTACCGACCCCAACGGCTTTTGCGTTGAGGTTGTCGCCGACCAACAGCCACCAGCGGCGTTCACTGTCGGCACCCGCTCTGATTTCAATAACGGCGAAAAAAAACGGCGCATCGGAGCACGGGTTGCTTTCGAGCCTGGTGATTGTCTGATCAAACGCCTCGGTCATGCCGTGCTCTTTGTCGATGATTTCGCCACAACATTTGCTTGGTATGCCGAGCGCTTGGGGCTCATTATTTCCGACGAAATCGTTATGGAAAACGACGGCAAGGAACAATCGCTGGGTGCTTTTACCCGCTGCAATCGGGGCGATGAGTATGTCGATCATCACACCATGTTTTTTATCCATGCCGGCAAAGCGGAGTTCAATCACGCAGCCTTTGAAGTTGCCGATTGGGATGCGCTGATGAAAAACCACTACGAGTTGAAACAGGCTGGGTATCGGCACTCGTTTGGCGTAGGCAAGCACGTTTTGGGCAGTCAGGTATTCGATTACTGGAAGGACCCTGATGGCTTCACCCTCGAGCATTTTACCGACGGCGACCTGTTTAACGCTGCCTTTGGTTCGCACAAACGCGGCGTTGAAGACCTTGTGGGCACCTTTTGGGGACCCGAGGGCATGCCCGGCCAGTGAGCATTGCCTTAACCCCCAGTGTCGCCCTGACCACCACCGCCAAGCTGCGTGGCTAAGAACAACAACAATTAGGAGTTACCGTGCCGCGAGATTTCACACCTTTAGCGTGCCAACCCTATCCGGGTGCGATCAACGACCACGGCGAAATCGAAACGCTTAACGGCGTGGCATTCACTCACTGGCATAGCTCGGTACTGCGCAGCCGCTATCACTACGTCAGCGCCGGAGACCCGGCCAACCCACCAATCGTCTTCCTACACGGTTTACCGGAAAGCTGGTATGCCATGCACTATCAAATGGCCCACTTGGCCAGCGACTACTTCTGCCTTGGCCTTGATCTCAAGGGCTATGGTCAATCCGAGAAAAGCCTGGAGGAGGAATACAGCTTCGCGCACTGTGCCTTCGAGTTGGGCCTGTTGCTGGACAAACTGGGGATCGAGACCTTCTCCCTAGTCGGCCACGACCGAGGTAGTGTGCTGGGCGACCACCTGTGCAACCTGCCCAACGGCTTCAACCAGCGCATTACCAAGTTCGCGCGCATGCAGCAAAGCGCCAACTACCCTCACGCACAGCCCCGCCCGCCGCATAAATTGTTTGCCAGCAGCCTTGGCTCGATGCTGTTTAGCTCGCAAAACTTCCCAGCATCTATTTACGCAAGACAGCCTGTAAATCCACCACCAGAGGAACAGGCACTGAGCGTTTTCGGCAAACTGGAAGCCATCGGAGTGCCCCTAAGCTGGCGCAAGGCCCTTTTTCAACGCGCCCTAGCCAAGGGCGCCAACAGCACAAACACCCCCGGTACGCCCCAAGGTCACCAGCTTACCCATGGCGAAATCGACCCAACAGTTATTGCGCGCATTCACCGCGAGTTTCATCTACCTGGAGTGGCAGAGGCCGTGCCGTTAACCTTTCGGCTGACCAACTTCGACAAAGAATACGAAGATCGAATCAATTATCTGTTCGACAGCATGACCATGCCAGTGCGTTTCATTCAGGGCGAACTAGACCCGGGGCAACCGCCATCAGATTACCTAGGCCTTGCACAGGTCAGAGCGAACTTTTCAATTCAGTGGATTGCGGACGCCGGACACTTTTTGCACCTAGAAAATCCGCAGGCGGTGAACAAGGCCTTAGAAGTTTTTTTTGCCGAGGTAGATTGAGCCCAGCGTTTGCTAGCATAGGTACCCGTCACGCTGACGTTCATTTTGAGGGCACTGCCATTGGGTACAAAATCTGCCGACATCAAACCGCCGGGGATCCCAGTATGGGTATACAAAATTATGACACCACGGCAATGGCACGACGCACAACGTCTGAACGATCTGTACCTGATCTTGGACCAGCAGGATGGCTTTGTGCATCTGTCTACCGCCAGTCAATTAGCGGGCACGCTGGCGCGATACTTCAGCTTGGAGGACAGCGTAGTCATCCTGAGAATTGCCACAGCAGCGTTGCAGCCTGCGCTCAAATGGGAGGCACCAGCCCCCGACCGCGCTCAATCAGGAAGCTTTCCACACTACTACGCCGAGCTAACGACGGACGCGGTGCAGGAGTCTTGGACAGTGCGTCGGTCCTCTTTTGCACGGCCCTTGACCCTGCTGGATGAGGCCGAGGCCGACATCAACTCCGCTGTAACGGGGTAACAGGCGAGCTATGAACCGCAGTCTGCGATGGCTAGCACTACTAACGGTCTTACTGAGCGCCCTGTCGGCTTGGCAAGTGGGCAACGCGGTCAAGCACTTCAACAGCGCCAAGGACAAGGCCACAACGAGCTTAGCAACCTGCCTTGCCAACATTGCGCAGCAACACCAAAGCAGCGCGGCCACTCAGCGCAGCAGAGTATGGCCGTGCTGGCACCAACAACTGAGCGCCAACCACTACCAAACCCTTGCAGCCTTGGCGGCTGCGCTCGGCCCAACCCATACAGTCCAAGGTTTGCTTTACTCCAGTACCCTTGGACTGTGGTTGCTGGTCATAGTGCTCAGGCTAAAGCAGCGCCAAACCCATACCGATTAGGCAGACTAAGGCGGCCATCCAGATCAGGGATCGTACATAGGCCGTGCCGGTAAGGTAAAAGGCAAGGTAGAAGACTCGCAGAGCAAGCCAAGCGTGCGCAAACATCAGCACATCTGCGTTCTTGTACAACGCAAGTACGGCGAGCGCCAAAAACACCGGTGCGGTCTCCAGCAGGTTGTTGGCGGCCCGCGTCGCACGCTGGGCCACCTGGGACGTCTGCGGCGATTCGTCGCGAGAGCCCAGCAAATAAGCCGTCGACACCTGCCCACCAGCGAAAGCGATGATGCTTGGTAGCATTAACTGCAGCCCGATCAGCACCATGGTAACCAATATCAATTCAATCATCTTGCACCCCTCTTGTTGATCCCTCTTACTGTACAAATTCACGCTAGCGGATGCGGTCGCCACAGGCAACAGTCGAGCTGCTAGGATGTGATCCGTTTAATGCTTGGAACACGCTATGGTCGACACCTATACCCTGTACGGCTCCTACGCGTCGTATTACACGGCCAAATCTCGCAGCCACTTGCGTAAAAAAGGCATCCGCTTCGTTGAGCGCCTGCCCAGTGAGCAGCGTTTCCGCGACCACGTAAGACCTACTTCTGGCACCCATCGAATTCCCCAACTGCTGACTCCCGGCGGCCAAGTCATTCAAGACAGTGTCGAAATACTCGACCACCTAGAAGCTCAGTTCCCGGACTTACCGGCCATTCCTACCGCTCCGGCGCAACGCGTCTTCGTGCATTTAATGGAACTACTAGGCAGCGAGGGCCTGCTGCAGTTGGCCTGGCAACACCGCTGGCTGTTCGAGGAAAATCTGACCTTTATCACCAAGGATTTTGGCCGTTCGTTTCGGCCTCAAGGCTCCGATGCTGAGTTGGAAAAATACGGTAACTTAATTGCCGAGCGCATGACCAGCTATGGCCTGCCTCCTACCAGCCAGGCAATACGGGAAGATCTCGAGAACCAATACTTGGCGCTGCTAACGCGCTTAGAAGCGCACCTGCAGCAGCACCCCTACCTGCTGGGCGGCCACCCCAGCGCAGCGGACTATGCGCTGATGGGTGCCCTGCACGCTCACCTTGGCCGCGACCCTGCGGGCCTGCACTTTATGCAGCAGCATGCCCCACGCACGTTCCGTTGGGTCGAGCACATGCTCACCCCGGAAATTCAATCACCCGAGTTTCACGACTGCCCCATTGCCTACCCAGCAAACGACCAGATTCCAGAAAGCGCCTTGATCATACTACGGCACCTAGCGGAGCAGTATGCCGAGCCCTTCGTCCTGCACTGTTTGGCGTTCTCTCAAGCCATGAGCCGACTGTAGCCAGCGACGGGCTATGTGCTCAATGCAGAGCAAGACCAGCCTACGTTGAGCGCCGAGGAATTGGTATTTCAAGGCACCACCCACCAGCATCGTGCAAACCTGCACGATGTTTGGCTGACGCAACGCTCCCAACGCTTCTTTCAGCAGTTACCAAGCGCTGACCAGCAGGCTATTGAGTCGCGGCTTGCGGCACCCATGATCGGCGAGTTACTCAATACACCGGCGGACTGGGTAATACAGCGTAGGGACAACCGACTGACTATTGAATAGACGAAGGATTGCTGGTGATTGCCAAGCGGATGAAGGTTTACAGTGCGACGTTCGTTCGGCCCAGCTGTTGCCGGTAACTAACTCGGGTACCGGCACGAAGCCTGCATTAGGCCACTAAGGAAGCCAGCACACGCCGTTCGCCGGTGAAGGCACGGCGTCCGTGCATGACGCGCAGGTTGTCGATCAGCGCCACATCGCCCTGCTGCCAATGCAAATCCACCGTCAACGCCTCGGCCAAGCGGATGGCTGTAGCCATCGCGTCGGCATCAATGGCCGTACCGTCGCCGAAGCAGATGGCCTTGCTGCCGTCGTTACGTGCATCCTGCCAGCCAAAAAAAGCCGCGATTAGTTGATTAAAAAAGGACCGACTGCCGTCGGCTAACTCCCGCACTGCAGGCAGCACCGGTGTCATTACATGCAGCGAGCCGTCTTGCTGCCACTGCCACTGATAACCCAACTTGTGCAGCTTGGCTTCTGCAGCAGCGGCACTGTCGGCGCTGAGTGTGCTGCGCCAGCTGCGCCCCTGCCCCGAAGCCAGATCATCCTCTGCAGGCATGGTTTGCGAATAGGTCACACCCTTGGCAGCACAGGCATGGACAAAATCCGGCGCTTCTGCGGCAAGTTGTTGTAGCAACCAATCAGAGCGACAAATCGGCGTTGCGCCGCCGCTTTGCGCAGGCTGCTCACAGAAAAAAACAGCCGCGACGGATACATTGGGGTTTGCGCCATTTCATGATGCAAAAATATCGACACATCCGACGGGGCTTCGTTGGCGGTGAACACGCGCTCGGTTCGATTGCGACGTACTGCATTCGACAACGACTCTGCGTAGGTGAAATTTGGCCAATCAAACCCAGCGATAAACGCATCGAAAGCGGTGTCGTCGGCCAGACCGAGGCCGCGGAACACCAGCGCACCATGCCGTGACAACTGCGCTACTACCGATTGACGTGCAGAGGCCGCCCAATTTTGCGCTGCACGCGAACCCAGCGGTGCGGCGGCACTGTAGAGCAAGGGAAAGGTACTGTGCTCCTCGACAGGGCCACCATTAAGGCCTGTTATCTGCAGATCAGCCATCAATCGTAAATGGCATGAAAGGTGTTAAAGGCGTCGGCGCAGAAAACACCGGGATCATTAAAGCGCCGGTTTTGATTCAAAGCCGACACCGCCGCCATATCCTCTTGCGTGAGGTTGAAATTTTGCAGTGCGAGGTTTTCCTCTAGCCGCTCGAGCTTGCTGGTTTTGGGTATCACCGCGGTGCCACGCTGCAAGCCCCAACGCAGAACAACTTGCGCCGCGCTTACGTTTAAACGCTCTGCTATGGCCAATACCGCCGCTTGTTCGAGCACCGACTCTTGCGCCTCGGCCATATCCAGTTCCAGGTAGGAGGCTGCTCCTAACGGCGAAAAGGCGGTCACTGCCATAGCGTATTCTTGCGCCGTGCGAATCGGCGCCTCTTGGGTCAGGTAAGGGTGGGATTCAATTTGCAGCATGGCAGGTTTGATCCGCGCATAGCTCATAAGGTCATGCAGCAGCCCTGTACTGTAGTTACACACACCAATCTGCCGCGCCAGCCCTGCATCGACAAGCGCTTCCATTGCTGCCCAGGTTTCACTCAAAGGCACGCGATCGCGCCGCATCTGCGGCTGCTCGGCAGCAGGATCAAAAACCCACTCTGGCGGATACCGGTCGGCAAAATCTACATACTGCAGGGCGATAGGAAAGTGCACCAAGTACAGATCGAAGTAGGCCAACCCCAAATCGTCTAACGATTTCTGGCACGCCGCAGCCACATGCTCTTGGCGGTGATAGGTATTCCATAGCTTCGACGTTATCCAAAGATCTTCCCGGCTGCATAGACCATCGGCCATGGCTCGGGCGATACCCTGCCCGACTTCGGCCTCGTTGCCATAGTCTGCTGCGCTGTCGAGATGCCGATAGCCAATTTTGATCGCGTCGTATACGGTCTGTGCTACCGCGTCAGGGTCGATTTTCCACAGCCCTAGTCCTACCGCTGGCATCGCCTGCGTACCTACTGCCTTTGTTTGCATACTTGGCCTTGTCTTCCTTATGTTTACCCTTCACGCCATTAGCTGAGCAGTTCGGTTAGCTCATTGGCGGCAATAAAGGCCTCGACATCTACCGCCTGGGCATCGGCCAAAGATTGTTGGGCGGCGCTGGCCACAATCATTGCCCACATGCCCTGCATGGGCGTAGCGCTGTCAACGTGCTGCCCTTCCAGTCGATCCATCAGAGCGATGTGTTCAAAATAGGTGGAGCCGTGATGCCCACTGGCCTCTATCGCTCGGGGATAGCTTAGATTTACCGACTTCGAGACGCCGTGTTCGCCGCGACGCAGGCTCAGCGATGCCACTGCCGATGAAGCACGGTGAATGTCATGTTCTTCCGTGGCTTTCAAACGCCCGGCGTCACCGACGACTATGAGTTCCTCTGAAAAATCCGGACAAAACATATTGAGGGTGAAGCTCGCGCGTACGCCGTTGTCGTAGTCGATGTTGACGAAGGCGTGATCGTCAATGTCCGAGCGGACACCGTTGCGCTGAAAATCCAAAAAGTTTACCGCCTGCCCGCCAGTGGCATAAATCCGTTGGGGCCTGCCCTGAGCTAACAGGTTAATCAAATCAAAGTAGTGGCAGCACTTCTCCACCAGCGTGCCGCCACTGAGGCGCTCAAACTTATTCCATTGGTCTACCTTGTCGAGAAATGGCGGGCGATGCTCGCTGACGCTGATGGTTTTTATCGCACCCAGCGACCCCTGCGTTAATGCTTCTGCAAAGGCTTCGACATACTGCGGCTTGTAACGGTATTGCAAGCCAATTTGGATAAACGCCGGATAGCTGTCGCTGGCTCGAACAATCGCCGCTGCATGCTGCAGGTCTGTGGCCATGGGTTTTTCCAAGAAAATCGGTTTGCCCGATGCCATTGCCGTTTGCAGTACCTCAAAGTGCGTGTAGTTGGGCGTACAGATAAGCAAAGCATCCGCAGCCGGATCAGCGCATGCCGACGCCAGGTCTTTGTAGCGCACCAGTGCTTCGGCCTGCAGCGGGCGGAAATTTGCCTCGGCCATATCCATACTCAAGGGCTGACTATCGTAAATGCCGTGTATTTTGGCGCGCCCTAGCAGGGCGGCTACCCGCATATGCTCTTGGCCCATGGTACCCGTACCAATAACCACTAAGCGCAGCGTGGGCGCTTCACGGTGGTAAAGGTAGCGGTCATCTGCCGATATGTGACGTTGGCCCGGGGCGTTCTCGAACCCGCGCAGTCGCATCTTAGTCATCGCAGCCTACTCATTGGGATCACATTCGGTCTTCTGCTCGCTGCAGTAGCGCAGCGCCTTAGAGCCGTTCAATTACCGTACCCGTGCCAAGGCCACCGCCACAGCACATGGCGATAAGACCGTAACGACCTTGAGTGCGCTCCAGCTCGTGCAGGGCTGTGGTAATCAACCGCGCGCCAGTAGAGCCTGTGGGATGGCCCAAGGCGATGGCGCCGCCATTGGGATTAACCTTAGCCGCATCGGCCCCCACCGCTTTTTGCCAAGCCAACACCACTGCAGCGAAGGCTTCGTTTACCTCAAAAGTATCGATATCGTCGATGCTCAAGCCGGCTTGTTCCAGCACCTTTTGGGTGGCGGGAATGGGACCCTTCAACATAGTTACCGGATCGCAACCCACCAAGGTCGTGGCGCGAATTTTTGCGCGCGGCTTGAGGCCATATTTTTCCGCTCCCTGCGCACTGGCCAAAATAACGACTGCCGCTCCGTCTGACACCTGGGAGCTGGAGCCAGCGGTGTGAATCTCCTGACCTGGCACCGCCTGCAGGCTGGCCAGCGAATCCATATCAGTAGCGCGCAAACCCTCGTCCTTGGTCACGGTATGCATATCACCAGTAGACTTGCCTTCTTTATCCATCACCGGTGCTTCAATTGGCACAATTTCGCGGTCAAAGCGCCCCTCCTGCCAAGCCGCAATGGCTTTGTTTTGGCTCGACAGACCAAAGGCATCCGTATCCTGCCGGCTGATTTGATACTCCTGAGCAATCATTGCCGCACCCTGAAACTGACTGGTAGGTTGGTAATGCTGCATATAGCTTTCACCCATCGGCACGCCGCCGGCCATATTGGAACCCAGCGGGATCACCGACATCATTTCCACCCCGCAGGCCATAACGATGTCTTCCATACCGGAACCAATCATGGCTGCAGCCAATGACGTCGCCTGCTGGCTGGAACCACACTGCGAATCAACCGTTGTGGCCGCCACCTCTTCAGGAAAACCCTGAGACAGCCAAGCGATGCGCGCAATATTGAAGGACTGTTGGTTCACCTGCGATACACAGCCGCCAATGATTTGACCCACGCTGGCGGGATCGATTCCTGCGCGCTCGAGCGCGCCGCGCTGCACCTTGCCGAGCAAGTCTGCTGGCATCAGACCCGCCAAGCCCTTGCCGCGCTTACCGATGGGACTGCGTGCTGCTTCAACAATGTAAATGTCTTGCACCTTGGTTCTCTCCTCTGGTGTCACGTTAAAAACAAGTTAGGTGGTTAAACGACTGCCTAACAGGGCACGGAAGTTTTGCGCATAGAACTTTTGTCTCGCCGCTTCAGTGACCCCATCCATGGTTTTTTCGAATCGACCAATGGGGTCATCAGTGCCCTCATGATGAGGATAGTCGGAAGCGAACAGCAGTAAATCTTGCGCTTCTGAGCGCATTAGCCAACCAATATCCTCGCCTGCGAAAGGCGTCACCTTGATGTGTTTGAGGACATATTCCGACGGCTGCATTTGCACTTGGGACATATCCTGCAGGCGTCGAAAAGCGCGAAACGCCTGATCCAAATGCTTCATCCAAGACACAATCCACGATGCTCCAAGCTCCACGACAGCCACCCGCAACTTAGGGAAGCGATGAAAGACGCCATCAAAAATCATGGCGGCCAAAAACAGTTCCGCATTGTATTGAATACCCATATAGGCAATGGCGTCACGGGGCGCGTCGCCCTCTGCGTGCTCGGGCACTTGGCCGCCATTGTGGTAAAACGACAGAGGCACCGGATCCCAGCCACCGTCAGTGCCAACATGAACAGTAATCGCCATGTCCGCGTCCTGAATTTTCGCCCACAGCGGGTCGAAGTCAGAGTGCGTAAAACAACGAGTGCCCTGAGGCGCAATGGTGTCGATCATCACGACGGAAAAATCCTGCGCAATGGCCGCGTCTAAATAGACCATGGCCGCCTCAGGCCCATGACGAAATGGGATATAGGCTGCGGGGTGCATGCGTGCATCGGTGGCACAAAAATCTGCCAAACCGCGATTGAGGGCCTGTACCGAACCGGCGAAAATTTCCGGGTTGTCGGCACCCTGCACTTGATCAAAGGCTGCAGTTGGAAAAACGATGTGGGCATTGAAACCCAGTAGGTCATTGACGCGAACACGCTCGTTCCGATCCCATGCCCCCAAACCCTGAAAGCCCTTGTGCTGCATGGCCATAAAGGATTGCTCAATCTCCGTGCGCGCGGCGGCGTCTTGCTGGCGGCGCTCAAAGCCTGCTATGGCAAGTTCTGCTTTTTCCCGAGCACTGGGCTTGTCTTTGCCGAATTCGGCCAAGTGCGGGCGCAGTTTGGCGTCAGCATATTCGGCCAACCATGTGGGTGGCTCCATCATATGGGTGTCAGCGTCGTAAATATCGTTGCGGTGCGCGTAGGCCATTTCGCTCTCCTGTTTTTGCAGCTGTAACATCTCAACACAACTTCCGACGCGACGCCAACGCCCTACCTAGTGCCCCACTCAACGCGCTGAGTTGGGCTGGATTATCTGCGCATGCCCGTATCAGGACATTGGCCTTGGGTTCTGCTAAATTTTTGACCTACAAATAAGTCAAATCATCTGGGGAACAAGACCATGTCTGAAACCAATATGCTGGTGGGCGAATTCCGCACACCCCGACAAATGCT
>JAACDW010000082.1 GCA_009936775.1 Pseudomonadota bacterium | reverse complement strand
GGATTGCCATGCTGCAAATGAACGCGGTCCATTTGAAGTGCAGGTTTCCCCGAATTTGAATGCTTCTCACCAGCGGTTTCCCAACAGGTGACCCAATATTTAGGAGGCGATCGTTCTATCCATTGAACTACGGAGCCATGCGCTTATGTTAGCAAGCTACGGTCTGCGACCATAGCGTGCTCGTGCGCTAGTCTGACCACCGGTCGAAACGCAAAATCTCCGCAAGGGGCTTACGTGTTACCGGGCCGAATTTGCCCAAGGGGTAGCCTACCGGAATGAGTGCGTACGCTGCCATGGAGTCTGGTAGGTTGAGTGTCTCGGCGACGGCTTGACGATCATTTAGCGCTAGCGTCGTTGGCGCAGCACCCAGGCCAAGGGCGCGGGCCGCGAGCAATAAATTTTGAATGCCGGGCCAGATGGAACCATTGCCGCGGGCGATCATATCGTTGCTTGCTGGTGCACCGAATTCCATGCAGGCGATAATCAGTGCTGGAATTTCGTGCATATGCTCTTTCTGCCAAACCACTGCGTCGACCATACGCTTGCGCTTGTCGCCGCTCTGATGAGAAAGGCTGCCAGGATTGTCGATTAATGGTGCCAGATAGGTCTCCACGCCTTTGCGGTTTAGCTCAGCCAGGCGCTGCTTAACCTTGGCGTCGCGCACGACGATCCATCGAGCCCCTTGAGTGTTAGAGCCGGAAGGGGCTTGGTTGGCGGCGCTGATTAACTCGGTTAACAGTGCTTGCGGCACCTCTTTGGTGCCTAAGCGCCGCATCGCACGGCAGTTGTACATGGTGTCGAATACACCCATTTGATTCTGTTGCTCTGTTAGTGACATAACCTGTGCTCTCCCCATGGTGTCGAAATCATATAGCTGCTACTCACTGTAGAAGGCGCGCGTAATCGCGCCAAAACTCTGGATAGGTCTTGTTCACCACCTGTTTGTCATCAACACTCAAGGAGCCACAGGCGCTGCCAAGGGTGGCGAAGGCCATGGCCATGCGGTGATCGTGATAGGTTGTTAAGCAGTGGCTGATGGGCAATTTATTACCCAGCGGCGCAACGGTAATAGTGCTCTGGGTCGTGTGCAAACTCACGCCCATGGCGCGCAACTCTGCGGCCGGACATTCTAGGCGGTCACATTCTTTGTGGTGTAGCGACTGAAGGCCAGTAATCTCTATGGGTGCCGGCAGCAAGGGAGACATAGCAATTAGGGTTAGGGCAACGTCAGGCATGGTTTGCATGTCGATTTCCGCAAGGGGCTCAAGCTGCATCGGTCCCCGAATACAGGTGCTGCCCGCTCTGCTGATCTTGGCGCCCAAACCCTCCATCACATCGCAGAAACCGTAGTCGCCCTGAACGCTGCCAGAATCTAAGTTATTCAGAGTAATCGTACCAGCGTGTAGCGTGGCCAGAGCGGAAAAATAACTGGCGGCGGAAGCATCGCCCTCAACGCTGTAGTTGCCCGACTGATACTGCGCTGCCGGGATCTCCAATGTGGTTTGATCGCTCCACATAGCCTGCACGGAGCGCTTGTGCATTTCGTTGCGCGTGATGTCGAGGTACGGGCGCGACACCAAGTCGCCCCCGATATGAATGATTTGCGCTGACCTGTTTTGCTGCGTGGCGAGTACCGGCGCAATGATCATCAAGGCTGTGATGTACTGGCTCGATAGTGAACCGTCGATATGCAGAGCGCCCTGAACATTCAGCAAGCCGTGAATGGTCGCAGGCAGGGTGCCAGCTTCACTGTCCACCGCACAGCCATGTTGGCGCAGAACATCGAATAGTGGGGCATTTGTGCGTACCCGCAGCGAAGCATGGCCGTCTATTCGCGTACTGCCAGTGCGCAGCGCTGCGAGGGCGATCAGCAGACGGGTGGACGCACCACTCATGCGCGGGTTCAGCGTCACAGGGCTGGCACCAAAGTCCATAGGGCCACTGACAATTGTCATGTCATCGTGCTGCTCGACGCTAACTCCTAGGGCTTGCAAACACTCGATCATGGCATCGGTGTCATCGCACTTGGGTACACCACTTATGCGGCTAACCCCGTTAACAAGGGCGCTGATAGCCAATTGCCGTAGCGCAATGGACTTGCTCCCGGGCAGAGTAATATCGGCCTCGAATCTGGGGGCGAGCTTGGGGATAGTGAACGAGCGGTCGGGTATCATTGGCGGCTACAGAGTCATCAGATAACGCCACTTTAACCTAGCGTGAGCGCTTTGATAATCACCGCAGTCTTAGAAGGCGGTGCAGGAGCATAAGCAATGAGCAATTTTTTCGCCCAACTAGAGCAGGCTTTTGTGGCCAATGCAGACAGACCCGCACTGCTGTTAGCAGACCAACAGGCCTGGCATTACGCAGACTTGCTGCAGCAGATAAACCGCGTGGCTTTCGAGTTGCTGTCTTTTGGTGTTACCCCAGGCGATCGCGTCTTGGTGCAGTTGCCAAAGTCACCAGAAAATCTAGCCCTTTACCTCGCCTGCTTAAAGTTGGGCCTCGCCTATGTGCCGCTGAACACGGCCTATACAGAAGCTGAGCTCGATTACTTCGTCAGTGATGCCGAGCCCGTGCTCTATGTTGGCGAACAAAGTCGGCAGGATATTGTTTGTGCGACGCTACAAACGCGCGCGGCGCAGCGCCTGCTGGTGTTTGGTGATAGCGCAGGGAATTTGCAGCAAGTGCAACGCGCAGACAATCCTACAGCGGTCAGTACGGTAGCCCGATCCAGCGAGGACCTAGCCGCCATTTTATATACCTCGGGTACAACCGGCCGCTCCAAGGGGGCCATGCTCAGTCATGGCAATCTTGCCTCTAACGCCAAGGCGCTCAGTGACGAATGGGGATGGCAGCCCGATGATGTACTGCTCAACGCGCTGCCGATTTTTCATGTGCATGGCCTTTTCATCGCCAGTCACTGTGCGCTGCTCAACGCCACCCCCATGATCTTTCTAGCCAAGTTTGATGCAGGTGAGGTAATCCATCACTTGCCTGCCGCGACGGTGATGATGGGCGTGCCAACCTTTTATACCCGCCTGCTAGCGCAGCCTGAGTTAAGTCGCGCTGTTGTTGCGCATATGCGCGTCTTTATCTGCGGATCTGCGCCACTGACCGAACAGACCTTAGGCGAATGGGAACAGCGCACCGGCCATCGCATTTTGGAGCGCTACGGTATGAGCGAAACCATTATCAACACCAGCACCCCGCTGGCTGGTGAACGCATTGCAGGCACCGTAGGGTTTGCCCTGCCGGGTCAGCAAGTACGAGTCGTGGACGAAAATGGCAAGGCGGTACCCACCGATGAGGTTGGCATGATTGAGGTTTCAGGCCCCAACGTTTTCCAAGGGTATTGGCGTATGCCAGAGACAACCGCGGAAGAAATCCGCCCCGATGGCTTCTTTATCACCGGTGACTTAGGTACCCAAGATGCTCAGGGTCGGTTGAGTATTGTCGGTCGCTCCAAAGATTTAGTGATTTCCGGTGGCTACAACGTCTACCCTAAGGAGGTAGAAACCGCATTGGACGATTTGCCGCAGATAAACGAGTCAGCGGTAATAGGGCTGCCGCATCGAGACTTTGGCGAAGCGGTCGTTGCAGTGGTGGTGCCGTCTGCCTCAGAGGTAACGTTGGCAGAGGTGGATCACGCCTTGGCGGACAAAATCGCCCGCTTTAAGCAACCAAAGCAGGTGCTCAATGTGAGCGAGTTGCCGCGCAACACGATGGGTAAGGTGCAAAAGAATGTACTGCGCGACCGGTACGCTGATCTATTCGATGGGTCTAGCTGACAAATGCGCCCCGAGGAATATCAGGTCGGCAAGCGCGGCCGCTCCTTTGACTGGCTTGGCTCAGACTGGGTTCAGGTGTAGGCGATCAGAGCGGCGACCTCGAAACCCGAACCGGTTATCAGGCCGCTACCGCCTAGGGTCGGAAGGTCGATTAAGGCCAAAACCAAAATTTGCTCCTTGGGTACTGAGAAATGCTCGCACAGTAGCTCAGCGCAGGCGATAGCCGTACCTCCCGTCGCAATCAGGTCGTCAACAATCACCACCCTATCAAGGTCGGAAAGTTGCGTATTTTTCTGAATCTCTAACGATGTGCTGCCATATTCCAGGTCGAATTCTTTGCGATAGGCGTCGTTGGGTAGCTTGCCGGGTTTTCTCGCCAGCACTAGTGGCAGAGTCAGATCGCAAGCGATCGGGCCAGCAAAAATAAAGCCGCGACTTTCAATGCTGACGATAGCCGTCGGGGCGAATGCTGCACTGAGTTTTGTCATTTCTGCACAGGCCTTGACGAAGGCCGGAGGGCTCTCTATAAGGCTGGTGATATCTCTGAACGTGATGCCTGGAATGGGGTAGTCGTCAACGGTACGAATAGATGGCTTCAAGCCGTGTGGATCGCTCACTGGTATTGCTCTTTTCTAGGGCTGATTTGGATCTGAGGAATTCAAGACAGGGCAAAAAGCATAATCGACCTAGCATCAAGGTGCCAACAATGTCGCTGCTTGCTCAACCGGTTCCCTTTTCGCGGCCAAAACAGCTTCTGGGCGCGCAAAGCCTTTTAAGCAAAAGCGATCAGGAATTTAGACATTGTTTTTGCTGTGGTTAGCGGTAGAAAGCTTTATGGT
>JAACDW010000081.1 GCA_009936775.1 Pseudomonadota bacterium | reverse complement strand
GCTGAAGGCTCTGTACCCGCTGAAGGCTCTGAATCTGCCGCAGACTCTTGGTCAACCGAAGACTCCAGACGAGCGGAAGGTTGCTGATCCACTTCAAGTTCCTGCCTCACCCCTGTGGATTGAGCTGTCCTATTGTCCGGTGCAGAGGCGAGCTGCTCAACATTAGCTACTGTTGGCTGTGTCCCCAGGGCGCCCTTGATGGCGCTGGGTTCTGTACTTTGAGTTTGCGCACCTATCGTCGCGGCACCGTTTTCCGCGCCGCCTTTGCCTCTATTGCGCGGGTCGTTGCTTGCTCGCCCGCTGCGCGGCACAGGACGTTCTGCTGGCGTGGCAGGTGTAGTCGCTGCTGTTTCTTGCACGATGACCGCGTTCGGATTCTCGACGGCGCGGAGTCCCTGCGGTTGCGGCTCGCGCTGCACACTGCGGTCTCGCTTCGGCTGTCGCTTGCTGTTAGCAAGAGCCGCTGCGGAGGGTTGACGCTCCGCGGGTAGGACGGCAGTAAAGTCCTCGCTGCCTAAATCCGTTTGGCTGATGCTGGCGGGAGCGCTGTCACCGTCGCTTCTGCCACGACGGCGACGCTCCTCGCGGCGTGGCTTGCGTCGTCCGTTGGACTCGTCCCCATGCTTGGTAACCGTGTCGTTTTCTTGGATGTTATCGGTCTGAGTCTCAGGCCTCTGCGCAGGCTTGGTGCTGCGATCGGATTTAGCCCGACCCTTTGTCGCGTCCGCGGTTTTCTCGGCGCGTTCATCCCTGTCGCGTCGGTCGTCGCTGCCATTTCTGCCACGTCGTCGGCCATTGCGGTCACCATCTCTGCGGTCACCGTCCCTGTGCTCGCCGTCTCTGCGGCTGCGGCTTCGGTTTTGTTGGTTGCGTTCCCGTTTTGGCTTGTCCTCGACAACTGGCTCATCCGAGAATAACGCCGTCATTAAGCGCCCAAAGAAACCGGGCTGCTTGGGCTTTTGTTCTGTCTTGGCGGCCTCTGCGGCAATCGGCTGCGGCGGAGGTGGTGCGGAAGCCAGCTGCGGCTTGACTGCGGCTTCGCGCTTCGGCGATGCCTGTATTTCCGTGGGTAGGTCTTGCTGCTGGGCTTGATTGGCCAGCTCCGATAGCAAATGACTGGGGATTTCACCCTCGCTTTCTGCCTGATCGCTGCGTAGCCTTTCGACCAGATAGTGAGGGGTTTCCAGATTCATATTGGGGATGATGACAATATGTGTGCCGGTGCGCTGTTCGATATCGGCCAGATCGCTGCGCTTTTCGTTCAATAAAAAAGCGCCTATCGATAGTGGCACCTGCACGCGGATCACTGCGCTACGTTCTTTTAGCGACTCTTCTTCCATGACACGCAAGATCGCTAGCGCCAATGATCGGGTGTCGCGAATGCGGCCTTGTCCATTACAGCGAGGACATAGCCCGGTGCTGATTTCCTCTAAGGAGGGACGCAGTCGTTGGCGGCTCATTTCCATTAAGCCAAAGCGTGAAATGCGACCGGTTTGGATGCGCGCTCGATCGGACTCCAACGCGTTGCGCATGCGTGTTTCGACCGCCCGCTGATTTGCTGGGTTGATCATGTCGATGAAGTCGATAACCACTAGGCCCCCGATGTCACGAATGCGCAGCTGACGGGCTATCTCGTCGGCTGCTTCAAGGTTGGTATTGGTGGCGGTCTCTTCAATGTCATGGCCCTTGGTCGCTCGGGCCGAGTTGATGTCGATAGACACGAGGGCTTCGGTAGGATCGATAACGATGCTGCCGCCCGACGGCAGCTTTACTGTGTGTTCGAAAGCGGTCTCAATTTGGCTCTCAATTTGGTAACGACTAAACAGCGGGATCGAGTCATCGTAGGCCTTGAGTTTCGCCGAATAGTTGGGCATCACTTGGGCGATGAAGGCAGAGGCCTCGGCATAAGCTGCTTCGCCTTCAACCAGTACCTCGCCCACATCTGAGCGTAAGTTGTCACGAATGGTACGCAGTACAGCGCTGTTTTCTTGATACAGCAGGGAAGGGTTAGGCTCGTCTTGATCGGCGTTTTGAATGGCCTGCCAGACCTGCAAAAGATAGTTAAGGTCCCAATTCAGTTCCTCTGCGCTGCGACCGACTCCCGCAGTTCTGACAATCACGCCCATACCTTCGGGTATTTCCATCTGCGACATGGCGCTGCGCAGTTGGTCGCGTTCTTCGCCCTCGATTCTGCGCGAGATCCCCCCAGCTCTTGGGTTGTTCGGCATTAAGACCATGTAGCGACCAGCAAGGCTCAAAAATGTGGTGAGGGCTGCGCCTTTATTACCGCGTTCTTCTTTTTCGACCTGCACCAAAATTTCTTGGCCTTCCCGAACGAGCTCTTGTATGGGCGCGCGTGGACTTGCGCCCTTCTTGAAGTAGTTGCGGGAAATTTCCTTGAGTGGCAAGAAGCCGTGACGCTCGGAGCCGAAATCAACAAATGCAGCTTCTAAGCTTGGCTCAACCCGAGTGATCTTGGCTTTGTAGATGCTCGCCTTTTTTTGTTCTCTCGCGCTGTTTTCGATGTCTAGGTCATAGAGTTTTTGACCATCTACCAATGCAATCCGAACTTCTTCGGACTGGGTAGCGTTGATAAGCATTCTTTTCATATTGTGTCCTAAGCGACTGCGCCGGCCGAGATGGCTTGCCGTGGCTGCTGTCGTTGCTAAAGGACGCTGGGCAGGGCTTCAAGGCAAAAAGCCTTGGTTGCGAGAAGAAACAGCTGAGGCTGGTAGGTAAGAAAACGTTAAAGACCGGATCACACGAGCCACAGCAAGGCTTTGCCGCTGCGATGTGCTTTCTCGTTGAACCCATGGGCGCCTCACCAGCTGCTATCGCTGTTTTCGACGCAACAATTGGATTCTGTCTTCTCTGTTCCTCTTACGGTTCCAATTCAAATCAATCACCACTGCCGCGGCAGATTTGGTGAAACTCTTTTGCCAGAGATCGCGATTCGGGTTTTTGACCGTCATCACGGGCCCTTGGCGGCTGTTTTTTGCTGCGGACTAATCCGCTGCCGACCCCTTGGGTCGTATCGCTGTGCTTGCATCGAATAATGGCAAATAGAGCCGATGCTGCCTACTAAGCGTCTAAATTTAAAATCTGTAACTGTCGTTCACTAGTTTTCTAGTTAACTAAATGTTCGTTGTTTCGTTGCAGCAGATCTTTGACGATCTGCGTACCGTGCGAATTCGCCCTGCTGAACAGGCCAACCGATTCCTAGTCGGTTGCTAAATTCGCAGTCACTCGCCGGCTAAACAAAGGTGCCGCCGAGTTTTGTCATGGTCCTGTCAGCCCAGTTCTGGCAACAGCCCTAGAATACTGGATTAACGGGGCGTCGAACGGTTTGTTAGGCCGTTGTGCTCGCTCTTTTAAACCTCAAAGGTTATGGCGATTCTCTTTTGTGTCAATGTCAATGCCACTGCCACTGAGCAGTTGGCTGCTAGTTCCTTCCCCTACAAACTGACGCCTACGTAAAACGCCAGCCAAGATCTTGCATAAAACTGTGCGAAAACGCCGCAAGGGTAATGTGTCAACACATTGGTTTGGGCTTTCGCGTAGTATGCCGAAGCCGGTTCAGCACAGAGCTGCAATCGGTCGACAACACGGCGGATGTTAACAGTGATTGCTAAGCCCTTCAAACCCTTGATTTTTTCTCTGCGGCCGACCGCCTTGTGAGTGTCACCTTCATAGACATTGAAGATGAGAATGATGTCGGACAGCGTATCGATAATTTTCTAATGCGTCGCCTTAAGGGTGTCCCGAAGCAGAAAATTTACTCAATTCTGCGCAAGGGCGAGGTGCGCGTAAACAGTGCCAGAGTGAAACAAACCTATCGTCTGCAACACGGCGATCATGTGCGTATTCCTCCGGTTACTACTCGAACTGACGTGCCAGCGCGCCTCAACGAACAAACGGAAGCGGTGTTAGAGGCCAGCATTCTGTTCGAGGATGATGATTTTATCGCGATCAACAAACCTCATGGGTTCGCGGTACACGGCGGCAGTTCGATTGCATCTGGAGTGGTCGAACTGCTGCGGGTGATGCGCGCCCAGCCGCGCATTGAATTGGCGCATCGCCTCGACCGCGATACTTCCGGGTGTTTGCTGTTGTGTAAAAAAAGGGGCGTGCTTAAAGAGGTGCAGGCAGCCTTTCGCGAGCGTCGGATAAAAAAGAAATACACACTTATCGCTGCAGGTCTTTGGCCGACGAAGGTGCGCACCGTACAGCACCGGCTGCTGCGTTACGTGACAGATTGGGGTGAGCGCCGAGTGCGTATCGACGCCGCAGGTCAGGTGGCGCGAACCGATTTTCAGATCCAACAGCAGACCCAAGAAGCGACCCTACTGCAGGCCACTCTACACACAGGCCGCACGCACCAGATTCGGGTGCATGCGCAAGCCCAGGGGCATGCGATCCTCGGCGACACAAAATATGGCAAGCAAGATATAGCCACCGACGCCCAGCGGCTGTGTCTGCATGCGTCGCGCCTCGTCGTGCCGCTTGGCAGTGATCGTTTAGATTTGTCCGCACCGGTGGAGGCGACAATGCAGCAGATCTGGCAGCAAATACAGTCGCGTCATGAGGGCGCGCCTACTCCAGTTGAGCCCAATCTCTGATGTTGACGTTTACCTCACAGGGGGTTCAGTGGGTCGAGACCAAACTCCTGCAGTCGTGTCGCGACGCTTATTAACGGCAACCCGATAAGGGCACTGGGATCGTCGGCCCGAATGAACTCGAACAAACCAATACCCAGACTTTCTGCCTTAAAGGCTCCAGCAGTGTCGATGGGCTGGTCTTGTTCCACGTATCGAATAATTTGTGCGTCAGTTAGCTGCCGGAATTTCAGTTCAGTGATGCACACGTCGGTGCTCGACTGGACTTTGCCGTCGGCGCTGATTCTGGCGAGACTAACGGCGGTGTAGAACGTTGCCAGCTGCCCGCTAGTGGCCTGTAAAGAGCGTATGGCTGCGGCCGCAGTGCCCGGTTTGCTGAGCAGATGAGGCCCACATTGGCCGACTTGGTCACTGCCAATAACCACCGCGCCGACATACTGCTCAGCAATGTGCATCGCCTTGCTAAGAGCTAACCTTGCCGCCAAAGTTTGAGCAGACTCGTCGATCAGAGGTGTTTCATCAATCGCTGGAGACACCTGAGCGAATGGCAGCCCCAGCGAATTTAATAAGTTTGCGCGATAGCGTGAGGATGAACCAAGAATCAGCGAGGCGTGCAAGTATTTACTCCAAGTTGTAGCCTACCAAGGTTGGCACTTTACACGCTGCGCAGAGGTACCTATAGTTGCGCCGCCATGAATTCCCAAGCCTCAGGCTCGTCGACCTACCGCTCGCTCGCGCAACAGCAAGCTGTAGTAACGCGCCTTCTAGACTCGCAATTGTTGCCGAGGTTTGCTCAAGAGTGTAACGCCGTAGGGCAAATCGCGGTGCGCCTGGCGTTTAAGCGAGACGATCAGGGGAGGGTACAGGTTGTAGGCACAGTGCAGGGCGACTCTGAACTGGGTTGTCATCGTTGTGACCACACTGTGTGGCGAAAAATCGAGGCAAATGTTGAGGTCTTGCTTGCCTTCAACGAAGATCAGGCAGCCGCCTGGGCAAGCCAACAGGCTGGCTCAGAAGTTGTGGTGGTCTCCAGTGCGAACCTAGATGTGGTCGAACTGGTCGAGGACGAATTGTTGCTAGCGCTGCCAGAGAGGGTATGTTTGGACGATGACTGCCCTAACATGCCAGCCATGTTCTATGGCGGTGAAGGTTTAGCGAGCGTTGGTGAAGAGGCAGTACAGGAAGATGTCGACGAAAATCGGCGGCTACCGTTCGCGGGCTTGAAGCAAGCACTGCAAGACGGTGAAGACAAGGCACCCTAGAGCGGTGACGCGCAAGGGTTAGCGACCCTTTTTAAACAGATTCAAGGTTCGAACAAAAGGACAACTAGTAATGGCAGTTCAAAAGAGCAAGGTAACGCGTTCACGTCGTGGCCAACGGCGTTCTCATGATTCTCTGAGCAGTCCTGCTCTGTCGGTAGAGAGCACATCAGGCGAAACCCATCGACGTCACCATATAAGTGCGGACGGCTTTTACCGTGGCAAGCAGGTTATGCCAGATAAAAGCTAGGACCCCTAGGCTACGTGTCTTAAGCGCAATGCGCAGTAAGGTCGCGAAGGTGTGTTGATGCACCTTGTCAGATAAGCACACAGAATCGCCGTGAAAATTGCAGTCGATCTGATGGGTGGTTCGGGCGCTGGTGACCAAAACTTGGTTGCCTGTTATGACTACCCTAACCCAGATGAACTGGTGCTGTTTGGCGATCCAGCCAAACTAAACCCTGCGCGGCTGAACGATCTAGCGTCGCGCGGATCCCAGTTCGTCGGCTGTCAGCACAGCCTCACAGGTGCCGAGGCTCCTCGCGCACTCTTAAAGCACGCCCTCAAAACTTCGCTGGCCCAGTGCCTTGCGCAACTTGCCCAAGGGCAGGTAGACGGCGTTGTCAGTTCGGCGGATACCAAGGCGATTATGGTGTTGGGCCGTCATCTCGTTGGCACAATGAGCAGGCTGCGCAGACCTGCCATCGCCAAAGCCTTTGAAGGTCCCATGGGGCAGTTCTACATGCTTGACCTCGGCGCAAACGTCGAGTGTCCGCCGGCGTTGCTACAGCAGTTTGCACGTTTGGGCAGTGCTCTATATCGGTCCCACGAAGCCGCTGTTGACCAACCTAAAAGGCCCCGCGTGGCCCTGTTGAATATTGGCATCGAAGCCGGTAAGGGTAAGGCCGATAGCAATGTTGCCGCAGACCTTATTGCCAACGATGCAAGCCTCAACGGCGTCGGATTTTTGGAGCCGAGCGACCTTTTTGCCGGTAAGGCAGATGTCATCGTTTGTGACGGCTATGCGGGCAACTTAGTACTGAAAACCATAGAGAGTATGGCCTCCTACCTAGGCAACGAACTAAAGCTATTGCCTAGTGATCGGACAGAAATGCAAAAACTCGCGACGAGTATTGACCCAGACCGGTACAATGGCGCGCTGTTTGCGGGTCTCAAGCACGTCGTGGTGAAAAGTCATGGTAGTGCCTCAGCGCGAGGCTTTTTGAGCGCGCTAATACAAGGACGAGATTATGTGCGCGCGCAACTGCCTGCGGCTTGTCAGGCTGCGCTGGCAACATAGTGGGCGACAACAGTTAGGCCGCTGATAAATCACGATGGATTATGCGCAGGAGTGTGAATACTTGAGTCGCAAAAAACACACATAGAAAAGGAAGGTTCATGAGTACTGCAGGGGCGATAGCCGCAATTTTTCCCGGCCAAGGGGCCCAATCGGTGGGTATGCTGGGAGAGCTGGCCAAGACTCATACATCGATCGAGGCGCGTTTCGAGCAAGCCTCTGCGGTACTGGGCTTTGATCTTTGGGCTATGGCTCAGGAAGGGCCAGCCGAGGTGCTAGGGCAAACAGAAAACACGCAACCCGCGCTGCTGGTTGCCAGTGTGGCTCTTTGGGATTTGTGGTCCGATGCGCACAGTAAGGCAGACATGATGTCTGGCCACAGTCTTGGGGAATATTCGGCACTGGTTTGCGCAGGCGCTATGACCTTTGAAGATGGCGTTAGACTGGTGCGTAAGCGCGGCGAGCTGATGCAGGCAGCCGTGCCCAATGGACAAGGCACCATGGCTGCTGTGCTCGGGCTTGAAGACGCAGCCATTGCCGAGTGCTGCGCGCAGGTTGATGGCGAAGTGGCCCCGGCAAATTTTAATGCACCTGGCCAAGTTGTTATTGCTGGCGCAACGGGCGCAGTCGCTGCGGCAGTTGAATCCTGCAAGGCTGCTGGTGCGAAACGAGCAGTGCTGTTGGATGTCAGTGGCCCATTTCACTCGACCTTAATGCAATCTGCGGCTGAGGACTTTGCCACCGCATTAGCCGACGTTGAGCTTGTTATGCCGCGGGTTCCTGTGTACCAAAATGTGCATGGCGAGGTTGCGACCTCAGTAGGGCAAATGCGAGAACTGCTGGTAGAGCAACTGTATTCTCCTGTGCGCTGGACCACTTGTGTTGGCGCCCTGCTCGATGCGGGGGTAGAGCAATTTGTCGAGTGCGGTCCAGGCAGCGTGCTTGCAGGGCTGGTTAAGCGAATCTCCCGTGCAACGCCAACCATCGGATTGGCCACTGCAGATGGCGTGGCAGCAGCAAACTCACTGTAGTGTGATAGCAAAGAGCATTAAGGGTATGAGATGACAGAACGAGTAACAGCGCTGGTAACCGGAGCGAGCAGAGGAATTGGTGCAGCCATTGCAGACAGGCTTAGTGAAGACGGATTTTTTGTGGTCGGGACAGCAACTTCGACGGCAGGAGCAGGTGCCATCACTGCCCGCCTTGGTGAGCAGGGACGTGGTTTGCAACTAGATATCGCAAGCCCGGAGTCTGTTAGCGAGTTATTTGCTCAAATCAGTGATCTGGCAACTGCACCATTGGTTCTGGTAAACAATGCTGGTATCACCAAGGACAATTTACTGATGCGGATGTCGGAAAGTGAATGGTCTGAGGTGCTCGATACGAATCTTTCAGGCGCTTTCCGTGTCACCAAACCGGTATTGCGCGGGATGCTGAAGGCGCGCTGGGGCAGGGTAATAAATGTTGGGTCCGTGGTCGGGCGACTGGGTAATCCCGGGCAGGGTAACTACGTCTCGAGCAAGGCCGGTTTGGAGGGTTTTACTCGCTCCCTGGCTATGGAGGTTGCTTCTCGCGGCGTAACCGTTAATGCCGTGGCCCCCGGTTTGATTGTTACCGATATGACCGAGGCGCTAAGCGAGGACCAAACTGCGGCCATGCTAGAGCGCATTCCATTGGGCCGCATGGGGCAAGCAACCGAAGTTGCGGCTGCGGTCAGTTTTCTTTGCTCGGAACCAGCCGGCTATGTCACTGGGCAAACCCTGCAGGTCAACGGCGGGTTGTTTTTTGCTTAGCGCCAGCAAAATCTGAAGAAAGGCCAAAGGGTTTGTCAGAGTTGATAACTGCATCAAACTGTAAAAGGTGCAAGTGTCCTTTGGTTGGGGCGACTATGTTGCGCAGCACTGAGAGAAAAGTTTCGTCAAATCAATGAGATAATGGCAACAATGGCCGTTGCATAAGCCGCTTATTAGGGCCCATAGTTTGCTTGAATTGGCTATGGCGCCTCTATAGAATGCCGATCCCATCGCGCCCAACACTATCCAGGGAGTAATAAGTCGTATGAGCAATATTGAAGAACGCGTAAGAAAGCTGATTTGCGAGCAGCTTGGTGTCAAAGAAGATGACGTACAAAGCGATGCCTCCTTCGTTGAAGATTTAGGAGCGGATTCGCTAGACACAGTAGAGCTGGTGATGGCTTTGGAAGAAGAGTTTGAAACCGAAATTCCTGATGAGGAAGCCGAGAAGATCACCACGGTGAAAGAAGCAATCGATTACATTCTGGCGCACCAGTAAAGCGTTAGTACAGGTATGTAGCACAGATACAAAGCAAGGGGCGCCATCGCCCCTTTTTTTTGCGCGACTTTTTCGGGCCATACTTGTAGCTTCGCGCCTACTAACGACAACCTGCGTCCAGGGCCCTAGGTTGTGGACTCTGAGCACTGAAGTGGATATTTCAAAATGACCAAAAGAAGAGTAGTCGTTACCGGCATGGGCATGATCAGCCCAATCGGCCACAGCGTTGACGAATCTTGGCAGGCAGCGGTTGCCGGGCAGAGTGGTATCGGCTTAAACGAGTCCTTCGACACCACAGATTATGCAGTGAAAATTTGCGGTAGTGTTCGCGACTTTGACATATCGCCGTATATGAACCCCAAGGAAGCACGGCGCATCGACAAGTTTATTCAGCTAGGAGTTGCCGCCGCAGCACAGGCCATTGAAGACGCCGGGCTGGCAGCGAACCCTGCCGATGCTGATCGCATTGGCGTGGCCATAGGCTCCGGCATCGGCGGTATAAACACCATCGAAACGACTCACGACACCCTAGTGAAAAGCGGTCCTCGCCGCGTATCCCCTTTCTTTGTACCGGGTGTGGTTATCAACATGATCTCGGGTAATGTGTCCATTGAGTACGGTTTCAAAGGCCCGAATATCGCTGTGGTAACAGCATGTACAACAGGGACTCACAATATCGGCTTTGGCGCTCGCATGATTCAGTACGGTGATGCCGACGTGATGGTAGTGGGCGGTGCTGAGGCAGCAACATCACCAATTACCGTCGGTGGTTTTGCCTCCATGCGTGCGCTTTCCAGCCGTAACGACGAACCAGAAAAGGCGAGCCGACCATGGGACGAAGACCGCGACGGCTTTGTGCTGGGCGAGGGTGCAGGCGTGCTGGTGATTGAGGAATACGAGCGGGCTAAGGCGCGTGGCGCGCAAATCTATGCGGAGGTACTCGGCTTTGGCATGAGTGCGGACGCATTCCATATCACTGGGCCAGCGGAGAGCGGCGAGGGCGGTGCTGCGGCCATGCGCAACGCGCTCAACGACGCAGGTCTGAATCCGCAGCAACTGGGCTACTTGAATGCCCATGGCACATCGACTCCGTTAGGCGATGTGGCCGAGACCAAGGGCGTGAAATCGATCTTCGGCGATGACACCAAGCTCATGGTCAGTTCAACCAAGTCTATGATTGGTCATTTGCTTGGCGCAGCGGGTTCCGTGGAAGCAATATTCACCATTAAGGCGTTGCAGGATCAGGTGATCGCACCAACGATCAATCTTGATAAGCCCGGTGAAGGATGCGATCTCGACTATGTGCCTAACGCGGCTCGGGACGTTCAAATGACTGCGGCAGCGAGCAATTCCTTTGGCTTTGGCGGCACTAACGGTACCTTGGTGTTTGGTAAAATTTAGCAAAGAAGCACTCGCGTATGGTCAGACCGGGCAGAACATCGCCTCGCCAACCCTTGTCTCTCTTTCTCTATTTGGGCATCGCCGGCTGTATCGGCCTGTTAGCCGCAGGCGCATTCTATGTGCTGCAGGTATGGCCCAAGCAAGTCTATGAGCATCCAGCCACAGTATTCGAAGTACCACGGGGAGCCTCTCTTCGAACAGTAGCCAGTGCGCTGCAAAATCAAAGCCTGATCGAAAGCAGTCTTTGGTTCCGCATGCATGCGCGGGCCTCGGGATTAGACAGGCGACTACAGGCTGGTGTTTACGAGTTGCCTGCCAATCTAAGCGCCGCCCAGCTACTGCAACGCTTGGCTGCTGGCATGGTGCAACAGCACGCCATTCGGCTTCCCGAGGGCGCGAACTTACGCACGGTGATGCGCCTGCTTGGTACCATCGACGTGTTGACCCAAGAGTCGGCAGGAGTGATGCACTTGGCCGATGAACTGCAGCTGCAGTTGCCCTTTGCTGAGGGTGCATTCTTTCCCGACACTTATTTTGTTTCGGCTGGCGCGTCTGAGTTAAGCGTACTGCAGCGCGCGCATGACGCTATGATGAGCAAGTTAATGCAGGCATGGCAGCAGCGTGCACCAAATCTACAGGTGCAGACCCCTGCCCAAGCGCTGGTATTGGCCTCGATAATCGAGAAAGAGAGTGATGGTGAGTCAGACCGCAGACAGATCAGTCAGGTAATGCATTTGCGTTTGCAGCAAAACATGAAGCTACAAACCGACCCCACAGTGATTTATGCCTTGGGCGAGGGCTTTGATGGCGACATTAAACGTCGAGATTTAAGAGTGGACTCACCTTTTAATACCTATCGTTATCGTGGCCTGCCGCCAACCCCGATAGCGTTACCATCGTTGGCATCTATTGAAGCAGCTCTTAATCCCGCCGCTGGCGATTTTCTTTATTTTGTTGCGCGTGGCGACGGTAGCAGCCAATTTTCGCGTACGCTTAGCGAGCACAATGCCGCAGTGCGGCGTTATCAACTCTCAAAAGGCGACCCATGAGCGGACAGTTTATTACCCTAGAAGGGTCCGAGGGCGCGGGTAAATCCACCAATATGGATGCGGTCTGCGTCACGCTGCAGCGGGCAAACATCGACTTTGTGCGAACTCGTGAGCCCGGCGGTACCCCCATGGCGGAGGCGCTGCGCGACACCATGCTGCAGCAATGGCACGAGAGCGTAGACGGTATAACCGAATTGCTGCTGGTTTTTGCAGCT
>JAACDW010000080.1 GCA_009936775.1 Pseudomonadota bacterium | reverse complement strand
GTTGATCTGCTCGTTGATCTGCTCGTTGATCTGCTCGTTGATCTGGGGACGACTGCGTACATGCGACGGCGAGAAGCAGCAAACTGGCCAAACCGATGCTCGAAGCCGCGCGCCGGAAATACGCGCCGTGCTGGTACCAAGAGCCTTGGGGGGTAGACACCATCTGCAGATTCACCGCGTCATTGCTTCACCAACAAGCTACCCTACTTTCTGCAGTAGGACACAAAAAACACTCATCAGTTGATCGATTAGTGACCTGCGTCACGCAGGTCAGTGTGCATCGTGCTCGCCCTGCTGGTGCTCACAGATACTGTTTTGACATCGCATCGACCACTGCGAAAAACTCCTCACGCACTTCGGCGATAACCTCCGCCACAGGACGCACGGAATCGATTCGCCCGGCGACCTGACCGGTAAGGGCAATGCTAGCCTCCATATCCCCGCCGAAATACAAATCCGTCGCGGTGCCAAACTCGCCCATGACGTTTTCGCTAGCAAACTCCAGACGCGTGGTTTTTTCCGTGCGCATGGCCCGCAGCGCTGGCGAGTGGGCGCGATTCAAAAACACGGTATCGGTTTCGGCTGCAGCAACAATCGCGTTCTTCCAGTTGTCGTGAACCGGAGACTCTGCAGCACTGACCATACGCGTGCCCATCTGCACCGCTTCGGCACCCATGGCAAATGCCGCGGCCATCGTAGCGCCGTCAAGAAAACCGCCTGCGGCGATAATTGGCACCTCGACCTTGGAGCGAATCAAAGGCAGTAACACCATGGTCGAAACGTCACGAGGGTTCTTGAATCCACCACCCTCGCCGCCCTCTACAATCAAGCCGTCGACACCACATTCCACCGCTTTAAGCGCTGCGCTCAGGCTTGGCACCACATGAAAAACGGTAAGACCGGCGGACTTAAGCTGCTCGGTATACCGCTCGGGATTCCCTGCCGAAGTGGTCACGAATTTGACCCCCTGATCGATAATGAACTGCACGATATCCGGGTCACGGACAAAGGCCTGAGCCACATTCACGCCGAAGGGTTTGTCCGTCAGTTGACGCATCTTGAGGATTTCCGCACGGATAACATCCAGCTCACCGGAAGAGGTCTCGATGATCCCCAAGCCGCCAGCGTTGGACACCGCAGATGCCAGCTGTGAGCGTGCAATCCAGCCCATGGGGGCCTGTGCGATGGGGGTCTCGATCCCCAGCAGGTGAGTAATTCGATTGTTAAATTGCACAGGCTATCTCCAAAGCAACGCCGCCGTTTCGAACACAGATCACGCTAATCCACAGCTAGATCTACGATCATCTCTACCAAGTCGTGCAGGTCATAGGTCGGCACTTGGGGGCCGGTACTGCCTTGCCGCCCCCCCACACCGATGCAAGAATTTCGTCCGCTACAGGTGTCGGGAAAGTTCAACGTGCCACTTTGCAAATTAAGTACATAGCCTTGGCTTGCAAAGTGTTGATACTGAGTCAGCACCACCACCACGATGTCGTGCTCGGGCCAAATAAGTACCCGCTGGCCGTTCAACCCAATGGCGGATTTGATATCACCGCGCACCGGCTCGCCAAAGTAATCTTCATTCATCGCCCACCACTGATAGCCGTAAAACCCCACAGGGTTCAGGCTGGCACTGACATAGTCGGCTGGCACCACCTGTGTATCCTGCCAACGACCGTTCCGGGCAAACAGCAGACCGAAACGCAAAAAATCGTCGGGGCGCATATCAAGACAGCAATAGGTCATCGGTTGAGTACCGGTCTCGTCCAGCCACAGACCTACGTTGGCGGGATCAATGCCAATGGGCCGCAGTATTTTTTCGCTCAGGTAGCTGTGCGCATCCATACCCGTTGCACGGGCCAAAAGCGGCTCGAAAAGCTGAGAATTCGCGTTGGAATAATCAAAGCCTGATCCCGGCGCAGAGGTGAGGGTATTGGCTAGAGCATGCGCCGTTTGGTCACCGCTGAAAAACACATTGGTGTTGGATGCCAGGCCCGAGCGCATGCGTAGAATTTGCTGCAGGGTAATGGACTCTTTTTCAGTGCCTATGAATTCCGTCAATACCGTACTGGCAGGCTGGGTCACCGAGGTAAGGTAACCTTCCTCAATGGCCACCCCCATGGCGGCACTATAAAAACTCTTCGCGACCGACCAGCTGGTACCCAAGCTGGCTGCGTCGAAACCGTCTGCATAACGTTCGCCCACCACATAGCCGTTCTTGCTTACCAAGGCAGACTGAGTTGCTGCGTCGCTGAAGATATGATCAAGGACCGCGTCAACTTCCGCTTGCTGAAGCGATACGTCTCGCGCCGATACCCGAGACAAACCCCAATGCTCGGTAACGTCTGCTGCCGGTGGCGTCGTGGCTACCGCATCTGAATCAAGATTGTTGATTGTCGACCCAGACGAGCCACCACCACCGCAGGCAAACAACGAGCTGGCCAAGCCAGCATAGAGCATGACTATTGATAACTTCATTTCGGCTTCCCTCCTTTGCATCAAACAGTAAAGAGAACGTTAGGAGGAGTAAAATCAAATTATCCTGAAGCCAAAATACCCCGATAGAGCATCCGCAGCGGAGCATGCAGATCTTGAGTCAGCGCCTTTACCGCCTGCCGTGGGGCGGCATCCACACTCTGTTTGGCTGGGGGTACATTCAACTTCAGTGACGCCATACCATGCACAGTGGACCAGACCAGTCCGCCTAGCACACTGACCTCCGTGCGCAGCCTTTCTTCAGCCTTTATCGCTGCCAATAGTTTGTCGAGCATGCTGTAAGCGCTTGAAGCGGCCTCCTGCAACTGAGGAAATTTAGAAAAATCGCCGAGCACCGCACCAAACATCAGTTGGTAGTGCACAGGGTAATCTTCGGCGAACTGCACATAGGTGCTGCCCAACTGCACGAACTGTGCTTCCCAGCCTTGCTTTGTCTGCGCCGGGTTCTGCATGCGCTGAGCCAGTTCTGTAAAACCGTCGATGGCTAAGGCGGCGAGCAGCGTTAACTTATCCGGAAAGTGGCGAAATGGCGCAGTAGCCGATACCCCAGCCTGTCGCGCTAGCTCCCGCATGCTCAGTTTCTCGGCGCCTACAGCAGCAACTTGTTGCACCGCAAGTGCCAACAGCACTTCGCGCAGCTCGCCATGATGATATTTCGATCTGGTTTTCACGCTTTCTCCGCATTTAAGCCGTTATCGTCTCCCCCTCGGCAATGTAAGCATTGCTTACATTCGTCGATTTTTCTACCCTTGAATACCTGCAAACCTGATAGAGGTTATTTATGCACTGCTTTCGACCATCCAGCTGGGCTCTATTACCGATCCAGCGCGGCGTACTGCTCGCTCTCACTGCAGGAGTTATAGCAGCAGTCACACCAACCGCCTACGCCGAACTCACCGTGTCGTATATCAGCGTCACGCCTGAAGCCGCCTTCACCACGAACCGGGTTTATGCAGGCACCAGTACCGCAGCGCGACGCGCCCAGTTGGGCTTCAAGCGTGGTGGCGAAGTGGCCATGGTTGCGGTTGATCTGGGCGATACGGTGACCGCTGGTCAACTACTCGCGCAACTCGATACCCGTGGCTTGGAATCTGACCTGCGCCGCGCGCAATCCGAGCACGTTCTTGCCGACGCCAACCGAAGTGCGGCACGGGCGCAAACCGAGCTGGCCGCAAACACCGAACGCCGAGTACGCATGCTGCGCGCCAATGGCCATGTGTCTGAGCAGGCCTTCGATGAAGCGTTCCTGCAATTTCAGGCGAGCAAGGCCCAGCTGGCAGTCGCCGAAGCGTCGCTTGGCCGCGCTCACGCTAGCGTAGAAGCGATGCAGGTCGCCCTCGCCGAGGCCGCCATTCGAGCACCCTTCAGCGGTGTGATTCAAAGCCGCCATGGGGATGAAGGTTCGCAAATTGGCTCTGGAGCACCGGCATTAGACCTAGTCGAAACAGACAAACGCGAAGCCCATGTAGGCATTCCCGAAAGCGCCGTAAGTCAACTCAAGGTGGGCGACTTTTACACTGTACAGTGGCAGCACGTTGAGGCCCAAGCGCGCCTGCGCAGTCTGCTCCCAGAGGTAAACCCAAATACTCGAACGGCGACCGCAGTCTTCACCCTCGCCGACCAACGTATTCCCTTAGGCGCTGTTGTTGAACTAGCGCTGCGCGAGCGTGTGCCCGCGCAAGGTTTTTGGGTACCCATTGATGCCCTCACTGCCATGGATCGCGGACTTTGGGGGCTATTCATTATCGATGCTGAAAACACCGTACAGCGGCGATTGGTAGAAATCGTGCACAACGAAGGCGACCGAGCGTTTGTGCGTGGTTTGCTCTCAGCTCGCGACCGGGTGGTTGCTACCGGCACCCAGCGTATTGTGCAGGGTCAGCGCGTCATACCCGTCGCCAGTGAGATTGTCGTCAGTGCGCGCTAATCTGTTTTATACCAACCCTCGCGTCAGCGCTTTACTGGTACTGTTTATCGTCGTCTTGGGCGGCGCAGCCTTTCAAGGTCTAGCGCGTCAGGAAGATCCCAAAATGGCTGAGCGCTACGCCGGGGTCATAACATTCTTGCCGGGCGCCACGGCATTGCGCATAGAAACTTTGATCAGCGAACCAATAGAAACAGCGCTGCGGGAAATCCCTGAGATTAAAGAACTCACCTCCAGCTCAAAAGCCGGCCAATCGGTTGTGGGAGTAGAACTTTACGAAACCGTAGCGTCATCTGAAACCGACAACGTCTGGTCCGAAGTGCGAGACATTTTGGGCGACACTGTGCCCATACTGCCCCCGGGCACCATCGAGCCTGAGCTAGAAATACGTCAGCCCATCGCCTCCACCATTATTGTCGCCTTAAGCTGGCAGCATCCATCAGAACCTCAGATGGGTATTTTGTCGCGCATTGCAGAAACACTGCGTATCAATCTCGCCAACACTCAAGGCACTGAAATAGCCGAAACTTGGGGCGAGGCAGAGGAAGAGGTGCGTGTCGGCCTAGACCCATACAAACTGGTGGCCAGCGGTATGAGTGCCGGCCGAGTCGCCAGCGCAATCGCCCGCGCGGATACTAAAATACCTGCGGGTAGGCTGCGTTCGGGCAGCAGCGATATGCTGGTAGAGGTGCAAGCCGATCTCAAATCTACAGAACGCATTGCGCGTATTCCGCTGGCGGTTAGCGCCAACAATCAAACACTGCGGGTATCCGATGTCGCCTCGGTAAGCAAGACTGCTCTCGATCCGCCCCGCAGCCTCGCTTTTCATGGCAATCAGCGGGTGATTTTCGTTAACGCAAAAATGCAACCCGGCCTGCAAATTGAACCGTGGACCCAGGCTGCAGTAGCAACAGTAGACAAACTTGCAGCAAGCCTGCCAGAAGATATAGCACTGGATATCGTCTATCTGCAAAACACCTATACCGGCGACCGCATGGTGTCACTGGGCACCAACTTAGTATTTGCGTTGATACTGGTTTTGCTCCTGCTCATTTGGATGATGGGGCTACGCTCAGCACTGACCGTAGGCATCGCTTTGCCACTGTCTGGCGCGATGGTGTTAGTCGGCATGATGTATCTGCAAATTCCCCTGCACCAAATGTCAGTTACCGGGCTGATTATTTCCCTAGGTCTGCTTATCGACAACGCCATCGTCGTGGTGGAGGACTACAAACTCAAACGCCAACGCGGTGCACAAATCAGTACCGCCATAGAACAATCTATCCACCACCTCTGGGTGCCCTTGGGGGCATCCACTGCGACCACGGTGTTTGCCTTTATGCCCATTGCCTTGGCTCCCGGCGGTGTCGGCGACTTTACTGGCACGCTAGGAGTCACGGTTGCACTGTCGGTTGCCAGTTCGTTCCTCTTGGCGATGACCGTCATTCCTGCCTTTGCCGGTTACCTTGAGAAGCGCTGGCCCTCTCGGGGCAATGGGCGCTGGTGGCAGCAGGGCTTTTCTAACCCAAGGCTTGCCGCCGCCTACCGGCGCACGCTACAGGTTGCCATTAACCGGCCGATCATCGGCATTGGTGCTGCGCTTATCATGCCCTTTATTGGCTTTGCGCTCGCGCCAACCCTGACCAACCAGTTCTTCCCAGCAGTTGACCGCAATCAGTTTCAGGTACAAATCGCCCTGCCTAGCCAAGCGTCCATATGGGAAACCCGGGACAGCGTTGCGCGTGCCGACGAGGTGCTACGCAGCTACCCCAATGTGACCGATACCTTCTGGACCATTGGCGAAGGTGCGCCGCGGGTGTATT
>JAACDW010000288.1 GCA_009936775.1 Pseudomonadota bacterium | reverse complement strand
ACCCGGGGCTCAATCAAGGCTGCCGCTGCATTGCGCTCAGCGCCGTCAGCCCGCCATAGCTGCATGGCTCCCACGCCCTGCTCTGCTTCTACTGCGCGCAAACGCGACATCTCGCGCTCAGCAACCAAACTGATCGCAGTTCCTTGCTGCCCCGCCCGGCCGGTACGGCCGATGCGATGCACATACACTTCCGGCTGGTGTGGTAGTTCGTAATTAAACACCGCATCCACATGATCTATATCCAGACCCCGGGCCGCCACGTCGGTGGCAACCAAAATATTGGCGCTGCCATTGGCGAAGCGAATCAAGGTCTGATTACGTTCATGCTGTTGCATATCGCCATGCAGGGCTACCGCGCCAAAGCCAAGGCCCCGCAGTTGCTCACATAGAGCCGCGCAGTCGAGCTTGGTGTTACAAAAAGTCAGGTTAAGCCGCCCGCCCCATTGCGCCAAAGCCTCAGCCAGCAATTGTGCTCGCTGCCCAGGTTCTCGGGGCGATGGCGCTTGGCACCAGTACTCGGCGATAGATGGCGCCGCCTCGGTAGTGGTGACATCAACACGCAGTGCCTGCGGACTCAGGGCTTTCACCACCGCCGCCACCTCGTCTGGAAAAGTCGCGGAAAACAACAAGTTTTGTCGCGGTGACGGTAGAAACGCCACAATCGCATCCAGCTCGTCGGAGAAGCCCATATCGAGCATGCGGTCGGCCTCATCCAGCACCAGTGTGTTAAGCCCGTGTAGGTGCAGGGTGCCTTTTTGCAGATGCTTGAGCACCCGGCCCGGGGTCCCAACAACAATATGCGCACTGTGCTGCAAGGAGCCGATTTGCGGTCCAATGGCCACGCCTCCACAGAGGGTGATCACCTTGGTATTGGCCAGCGCCTTGGCAAGTTCACGAAAGCTTTCGGCGACCTGATCTGCCAGCTCCCGAGTTGGGCACAGCACTAACGACTGCACATGAAATTGCTTGTGCTGCAGCTGCTGCAAGCAGCCTAGAGCAAAGGCAGCAGTTTTGCCGCTGCCGGTGTTGGCCTGCGCCACCACATCCTTGCGCGCCAGTACCGCAGGCAAGGCAGCGGCCTGCACAGCAGTCATTTTTGTGAACTGTAGTTGCTGCAGACGGGCGAGCAGCTCCTGCCGTAGGCCAAGAGTGGCAAAATCGGTTGGGTTATCCATAACGGCAGTTTACGCCTTTATCGGCTGCGCGTGTGCGCGGACAAGAACTCCTCGGCAGCCGCGAAGATCAGCTCCTTGCGCTCAGGTTTGAGCCGATCTAAGGCTCTCGGCATCAGCGCCAGGCGCGGATTCGTTAGGAAAAAATCGCGTTTTTGCTCAATAAAGCGCCAATACAGGCCGTCCATTACATCGCACCAAGGACCCTTTTTATAGTCACTCATTTTCAGCAGATAATTTGAACCACAGATATAGGGCTTGGTGGCAAAGATGCCGCCATCACTGAAAATCCCCATGCCGTAGACATTGGGACCCATCACCCAAGACGCCGAGTCCACATACATTTCCATAAACCAACAGTGCGCTGCTCGCGGTTCGATCTCGCACAGGGTCATCAGGTTAGCAACCACCATGAGCCGAGGAATGTGATGAGACCAACCGTTGTGCCGAGCTTCATTAATAGCGACATCCAGCGGCTCGATACCGGTTTCACCGCCATACCACGCATCTGTTAGCTGGCGTTTGTGCTGCCAAAAATTGCTGCTGCTCTGCTGTGCGCTGAAGTGCTGATGAACCCCGCGAATAAACTCCCGCCAGCCGATCAGCTGACGAATAAAACCTTCGAGGCTTTGCAGGGGAATATCTTGTTCCTCCGCCATTGCCAGCGTGCGCGTTATTACTTCGCTCGGCGTGAGCAATCCTAGGTTAAGCATGGGGCTGAGCACGCTATGAAAGACTGATGTTGAGCGCTGGCTTATCGCATCTTCATAGGGACCAAACAGCGCCAGCCGCTGCTGTAAAAAATCCTCCAGCCGGACCAGCGCCTGTTGCCGGGTCACCGGCCAATCGAAGTGCTCGACATCTCCCGGGTGCTGAGCAAATTGCCTGCGCACCAGTGTCGACACTTGCGTCACCACTGGGTCTTGCTGCATGGGTAGCAAGGCTGGCGGATCTACATGCTTGGGCAGCTTTTTACGGTTGTCCTCATCAAAACTCCAACGCCCGCCAACAGGTCCCGCGTCGTCGTCTAGCAATATGCCAAGGCGGTTGCGCTGAAACTTGTAAAACGATGCCATCTGCGGCTTCGACCGACCCTGCAAAAAGTCCGCAAAATCCTCTCGAGAACAGAGAAACATAGGCGAAGACAAAACTCGGTGACCAATTCCTTGCGCCCGCACCATGCCCGCCAATCGAGCCTGCATGGCTTTGCCCTCGACCTCAAAGTGGACCAACTGCGTAGCATCCTGTGCCACCAACGCGCTCTGCAACAGGTTGAGAAACTCGTCTGCACTAGGCTCGGTAGCTGGCGCTGTTTCCTCCAAAGCGTGGTAGGTGACTTCGTAGCCAGCCTCACGCAGTGCCCGAGCATAGGCACGCATGGCAGAGAGGACCAGCACCAGCTTGTGCTGGTGGTAGTTAAAGTGCTGACATAGGTAACGGTCTTCGATCATGACGATCTTCTGTACCGCTGCCTTGTCGACTTCCTCAAGGGGGAAAAGCTGGTTACCCAAAATCAATAGCACAGCATTTGTCATCGCTCGTCCCCAATTGCTGATTTGTTGGGCCTTAACTGATCGGACTGACGGGGCTGACAGGCCTGACAAAGATAAATACGCCGACTGCTGACCTCGATTCGCTCGATCTCGCCGCCGCAGTGATAACAATCCGCGTGCTGGCGGTCGAAGACCAAATGCCGGTAGTGACGCCGCGATAACCCTTGGGTCTGTAGTCGCTTCACCCGAGCAGGCGAATTCGTAACTCCGGAGGTGGCGTAGGCCTGGCGCGTCAGCTCCAACGTATTGCGTGCCAGGGCGCCCAACTGACCCCGCGACAAATCCTTGGGGCGGTCAAAGGGATTAACCTTGGCTTTGAAGAGAATTTCCGAGCGCAAGTAATTGCCGATGCCGGCAACAAAGCTCTGGTCTAAGTAGAGGGCTGCCAGCGAACGACCTGCGAATTTCTTGTCCTGCAGCCGGTGCAGGATATCGCGCCACGCGACTCTGTCGTCTAGTGCATCCGGCCCAAGGCGCGACAGATACTTTTGCTGCAGCAAGGTTTCGGGGGTATGCACTTCGATCTCCGAGGCACTGAACAGCAAGGCACTGTGGGTCTCGGTATGAATGGCAAGGCGCAGTGTGCGGTTGGTACGCGGTGGTTTATCGCGCCGGGTAAGGTACCAACGGCCATATAACTGGTTGTGGCTATACACAGTCAGGCCGTTGTCAAAGTGTGTCAGCAGCGCCTTCCCCCGACTGCTCACCCAGGCTACGGTATGTCCAGATAGCCTAGGGCCGTACGCGGCCACTCGCGGCTGCGTAAACTGCACCTCGCAGGCTTCTCGACCGGCAAGTACTTTGTGAATACGTGTGGCCACGCGGCGAATTTCAGGGCCTTCAGGCATGACTGGCCGCCGCGCTTGGGTCGCTGTTGGCTTGATTTTTTTGCCGCCGACAGCGCTCGGAACAATACAGAACATGCTCCCAGTCTCTGGCCCATTTCTTGCGCCACGCAAAGGGCTTGTTGCAGGTTCTGCACAATTTTTCCGGCTGCAACTGCTTCGAGTACTTCGCCAAGACTTTGCCTCAATTCCAAAACTCCCACCACGCTAGGCGGGCATGGGTGAAAGTGCAGTGAATACCTGGGTAGGACTCGATCAGGGCCAACTTAGGGCTAATAACACAGTGCGAGCGGACGAGTTGTGAGGCTTGCCGTTACGCACCCAGGCCAGGCAAGGCGTCAAGCCCTGCGCAGAGCGGCATGGGAGCTCAGCTCTTGGCCCTCAGTCGTGGTGCCAACCACTTCGAGGAAGAAACCACTCTGCAACGGTGCCAATCAAACCGGCCAAGGGGAAATTCATAGAGCGCAGTGTCTGTGTCACCACGTCGGCTGCTGCTTTGCGACTGATCGGCAGCTCGCCTCTGCAGTCTACTAACAGCTTGCGCAAAATAGAGGCTTTATATCCCCATGGGCGCCCATAGCGAAAATGCACAGAGGATTCACCAAATGCGCTCAATCCGAGGAAGACAAGCGGCTCATGCAAGGCCATGAGCAGAGAACGAACCTTTATTGGCGCAGCTAACTCGACAATCCCATGCTTGATGCGCATTTGTTCGTGAACCACATCAAGTCCTAATTCAGCCAGTTTGGCACTAGAAACTCTCAGCCCAGCGTCCACTGCATAAGTACAAATTCCGAAACGCTGAATATCTGAGATGCGGCCCCCGATGGCACAAAAAGAAAAATGCGAATTGCGGCGGCACCCTAGCGGAGAAGTGGGCTGTCAACCATAGATACACAATCAATAAACCTAAAACTCTGACAAATTTTTCGACTCGCGGAGCCGCGACAGCATAAAGGCCGGGACCAAACTGACCACAACAATGACCAAGGCTGCAGTGGAAGCTTGAGCCAAGCGCTCATCAGAAGCATAGCGATACACAGAGGTAGCCAGGGTTTCGAAGTTAAATGGACGCAAAATTAGCGTCGCCGGCAGCTCCTTCATCACATCCAGAAAAACCAACAGCAGGCCGGTAAGCACTGCGGGCCGTAACAGAGGCAGGTGGACGCGGCGAAGCACCGCACCGGGTGCGAGTCCCAAGCTGCGCGCGGCGGCATCCAGTTGAGGGTGAATTTGCGTCAACCCCGCTTGGGTAGAGTTGAAGGCCACAGTAAGAAAACGCGCCACATAGACAAATACTAAGGCAGCGACGGAACCGGTCAGTATCAAGCCCCAGCGCAGATCTAGGTGGTCTCGCAGCAGGGCCGCCAACCATTTATCTATACTGATTAGCGGCACCAATAGCGCTACGGCTAGCACAAGGCCCGGCACAGCATAGCCAAGGGTAGCTATTCGTACGCCGCCAGTAACCCAACGCGAAGGATGCAGGCGTTCAGCATAGGCAAGCCAAAGCGCCGCTCCGGCGCACATCAGCGCCGCCACGCCTGCCACGGAAACACTGTTAGCCACCAGCTCGAAAAAACTTGCCGTTAAAGGGTTCTGGCCAGTGCGCCAAGCCATATGAGTGAGCACTCCTAGGGGCAGCAATAGGCCCAAGAAGACGGGCAGGAAACACAGGAGGAAAGCGAACCAACCGCGCCAGCCGTGCAGCCGATGACGCAGCAACTCGCTGTGTCGTGCTAACGGGTTAAAACGCTGGCCGCGACGGGCAAACTGCTCAGCGACTACCAGCACGCACACAACCACAAAGAGCCAGCCCGCCAGCTGCAGCGCGGCGGCGGTTTCACCCATGGCGAACCAAGTACGGAAAATACCCGTGGTCAGGGTTGGCACACCATAATGTTCAACAACCCCATAGTCTGCGACGGTTTCCATTAACACCAGCGCTAAGCCGCCAGCGACAGCAGGCCACGCAACAGGTAAGCCGCCCCGCCAGAAAACTCGAATCGGCGACGCCCCCAAGGCTCGGGCGGCCTCATGTAGCGAGCCGCTTTGCTGTAAGAAACTGCCTCGGGCCAACAAATACACGTAAGGATAAAGCACCAGGGCAATCACCAATGCCGCACCGGGCAAGCTGCGAATAGCAGGCAACACAGCAGCTTGCGGCGAGAAATCGAAGAGGTCGCGTAGCGACGCCTGCACTGGCCCTGAAAACTCCAGCATGTCTGCGTAGACGTAGCCGATTACATAGGCTGGTGCCGCCAGCGGCAACGCTAGGGCAGGCACCAACAGAGCGCGCAGTGGAAACTCATAATGAACACTGAGCCAAGCGGTGCAAACGCCAATGACCAGCGTCAGCACTGCAACCATAAGCATCAGACCGACCGTGTTGGCCATGTAAACAGCCAAGACCGTGTCGCGCATATGCACCCAACTGTCGCCGCCGGGTGCCAGCGCCGCCCACAGCAACAGCAAGAGGGGTAGACTAACCGGCACTGCAATCAGCAGCGTACCCAGCGGCCAGACAAATGAGGAAGTGCGGTTCGTCAACATAGCCCGACATCATACCCTAGGCCGCAAAGCACCACAGAAAAGTCCTAACTTTTCGCGCTGCCATGTGGCAGCGTGGCGGCATCTCAACGCAGCGTTGGGCTTGCAGGTCGCAATCGGGCAGTATGGCCTGGTTATGAGTTTGCAATTGCACAACATTCACCACAGCTATGGCCGCCACGCCGTACTCACTGATATTTCTTTGTCATTAGAGGACGGAGAAATCCTCTGTGTAATCGGCCCCTCTGGCAGCGGCAAAAGCACTTTGCTACGCACAGTCGCAGGCTTGGAGCGTTTGCAGCAGGGCAAAATTTTGCTCGACGGTGAGTGCATTGCCCAGCCCAACGACAGCCCGCCGCCCGAGCGCCGGGCGGTTGGACTGGTATTCCAAGATCACGCGCTGTTCCCGCATCTCACAGTGGCTGAAAACGTGGGCTTTGGTCTCGATCACCTTGCCCCAGCACAGCGTCAGCAGCAGGTTGACGAGCTGCTGCAAAGTGTTGATTTGCTTGCTCTTGGGCCACGGTATCCGGCAACCCTCTCTGGTGGCCAGCAGCAGCGCGTGGCATTGGTGCGCGCTCTGGCAACTAAACCGAGAGTCATGCTGCTCGATGAGCCCTTCGCCAGCGTTGACACACCGCTACGGCGGCAGCTGCGCCAAGACGCACGGCAAAGCCTAAAACGCTCTGGCACGGCGGCCATAGTGGTCACCCATGATCCAGACGAAGCCATGGCTATGGCAGATCGCATTCTAGTTCTCGTCGATGGCAGCGCTGTGCAGCTCGATACACCGCAAACACTGTGGCAGCATCCTGCCCACCGCTTTGTCGCCGAAACCATTGCTGGCCTGCAGTCCCTGACCGGGGTGGTTGAAGCCGAGCAAGTAACGACTGCCTTCGGTGACCTGCCTCGAGCAAAGCTAGAATATGCTCAGGAACTTGATGTTGGCCGGGAAATCACCTTGGGAATTCGCGGCAACGCAATCAGCATCGAACAAGGTGCAAAGACAGGCGCAGCAGCCATAGTGCGCGACATACGCTTCGACGGCATTCAATGGACTGCTTTGTTAGAGCCTGCAAAAGCGGCAGCAGACGCACAGCTGCGCGTGGTGGTAAATGATGCTCATGCCCTACAGATTGGCAGCACGGTGACCCTGTCCTTTACCGCAACGACGGCTCTCGTCTATACTTGATAATTATTCTCATTTAAGGAGTTGCAAGCGTATTTTAACGAACGTGCGACAATCTGTGGTTCAAACATTGCAAAATCGATTTAGACCTGCAGCCCTCATGCTGCGCAAGCTTGGTTTCGCCAGTCTGATGATGGCCCTGTCCACGCCCAGCGCGCTTGCCGCTGCCGGGGTAGTCAACGTCTACTCGGCCAGACACTACGATACTGATATGGCCTTGTACGAGGAGTTCACACGACAAACCGGCATCGAGGTAAACCTTATCGAGGGCGGCAGCGATGCACTGATGGAACGCATCGTTAATGAGGGAGAATTCACTTCCGCAGATCTACTGATTACCGTGGATGCGGGGCGACTTTGGCGCGCCAGCGAAAAAGGCATCTTTCAACCCATCGACAGCCCAGTGCTGCAAGCCCGCGTGCCCGCATACTTGCGCGACGGCAGTAACCTATGGTTTGGCCTATCGAAACGTGTTCGTGTCATTGCCTATAACAAAGCCGTCGGCTTACCCGTTGAGGTTGCTCGCTACGAGGACTTGGCTAATCCAGCACTTATAGGTTCCGTGTGTATGCGCAGTTCCTCAAACATTTATAATCTATCGCTGATGAGTTCGATTATTCAGGCCCAGGGTGCTGAGGCTGCGGAAACTTGGGCCAAGGGCCTAGTCGCCAACTTTGCGCGAAAACCGCAGGGCAACGATACCGCCCAACTGCGCGCGGTGGCATCTGGTGAATGTGGCGTTACCGTTGCTAACACCTACTACCTCGGTAGGCTGATGGGTTCCGCCGATGACGATGACAATGCCATCGCCAGTGCACTGGCCGTGGTATTCCCAAACCAGCAAGACCGTGGCGCCCACGTCAATATCAGCGGCGCCGGCGTTACCCGATACGCGCCGAATAAAGCCAACGCCGTTAAATTT
>JAACDW010000079.1 GCA_009936775.1 Pseudomonadota bacterium | reverse complement strand
GGGGTGATGCGCCCCGGCGATGAACTGATGCAAATATCTCCCACCGAAAGTGAGCTGGTGGTGGAGGTCAGAATTGATCCGGTAGATGTTGGCCAACTTGAACTTGGCCTGCCCGTAGACATTAGCCTTGACGCCTTCGACGCGACAATTTACGGCAAGCTTGAGGGCGAACTGATGTATCTCAGTTCCGATACCCTTACGGAAAAAGGCGAAGACGGCTCGACATTTACCTACTACCGCGCTCGTGCCCGGGTGCATCCGGATGCTCAGCAAGCGAATCCCAAATTCGCAGAGTTACAGCTGCGGCCCGGTATGACCGCCAACGTGGATATCCGCACCGCGAAGCGAACGGTGTTGCAGTTCATTGCTAAACCCATCCTGCGAGCCTTTTCTGGAGCGCTGAGCCAGCGCTAGCATCAGATTGTCCAACAAGGCGCTCAGGCAGCTGCCCTCGACTGGTAATTGGTCTGTGTTTCTGAAAAAGTCGCCGCTCAGAAATAGGAAACGGCCGTGTCAGCAATTGTTCCCTCTGCCCAAGAGCTCATCGACAGCGATAAATCAGTACGCGAGTATTTTGCCATCCAAGTGCTTCAAGCCGCCGACGGCGAATGTCGATTGAGCGCTAACGTGCAGCAAGGTTGGCTTAACGGTGCCGGTTTCGTCCATGGCAGTGTCGCCTATGCGCTAATGGATAGCGCCAGTGCCTATGCCTGTGCCTCGAAAGGCGTTCGCGGGCTCACGATTAACGGCACGGTTACCTATGTGCGAGGCAGTCAGGCAGAGGAAGAGCTGTTTGCTACAGCCAAGGTTTTAAGCCAAAGCCGCAGGGTAATGAGCCTGAGTGCTGAAGTGGCGAATGCCCAAGGCCAGTTGCTGGCCCACGGCAGTTTTTTGTTCCAGTTACGGGTCGAGTAACGCCTGCTGATGCGCATTGAATGTGTCACGAACTTGGTTAAATCTCAGTTACCCTTGCTACGGCGAAGCAAAAGATCCAAAACGATATGCAAGATAATTCAAGCTGGCGCAATCCAATCACTTTGCTGGTGCTCATGTCTGTGGCTATGCCGTTGGCATTTAACACTTGGTCTGCACTGCTGAATAACTTTGCCGTAGAGCGTGCCGCGTTTACAGGGGTGGAAATTGGCATCTTGCAGAGCTTGCGCGAAGTGCCGGGCTTTCTCTCTTTCACCGTGATCTTCGTCCTGCTCGTTATCAAGGAGCAAACCTTTGCGGTCTTTGCACTTGCCTTGCTGGGGCTGGGCGTGGCGTTGACGGGTTTTTGGCCATCAGAATACGGTCTGTACTTTACGACAGTATTGATGAGCGTTGGCTTCCATTACTTTGAAGCCATCAAACAGTCGTTGAGTTTGCAGTGGCTGAGTAAGGATGAGGCCCCACAGGTGCTTGGTCGGCTCATCGCCGTCGGCTCAGTAACATCGTTAATCGTCTACGGCGTTCTGTGGTTGCTACTGGAAGTATTTGATGTTGGCTTCAAGTGGAACTTCGCCTTGGCAGGAGGCCTGTGCTGCCTGCTGGCAGTTTGCATGTTGCTGGGTTTTCCACACTTTGCGGCGAAAACGGCCCAACACAAGACGCTTATCTTGCGGCGTCGGTACTGGCTCTACTACCTCTTAACATTTCTGTCTGGCGCAAGACGGCAGATTTTTGTGGTGTTCGCTGCCTTCCTGATGGTGGAAAAGTTTGGCTATTCGGCCTCACAGGTGACTGTGTTGTTCCTCATCAATTACGCGTTCAACTGGCTGTTTGCTGAGCGTATTGGCGCGTTGATTCACCGCATTGGCGAGCGTCGTGCGCTCACGCTGGAATACATTGGGCTGATCTGCGTTTTTACCGCCTATGGGCTGGTAGAAAACGCCACCTTGGCGGCGGCCCTGTACGTGATCGATCACATGTTCTTTGCCATGGCCATCGCCATCAGTACTTATTTTCAGAAAATTGCAGACCCCAAGGATATGGCCAGTACCGCCGGAGTCTCATTTACCATCAGCCACATCGCAGCCATCGTGATACCCGCAGCGCTAGGGTTGGTGTGGATGTGGTCGCATGCCTTAGTGTTCTACATCGGCGCAGGATTCGCGGTGTTGTCATTGTTGGCTACCCAACTCATTCCCCTTGACCCGGGGCCCGGTAACGAAACTGCGTTACCCGGCCGAGCTCAGCGCCAAGTAGGGGCCGCCTCCTAGGACCAAGGGCCTTGGCCGCCTGCTCAAGCCGTTGTGCTTGCTAGGCCCAAGCAAAGGGTCCGTGCTGTCTAGAAGAAAGAGATCTGACTCGGGTCCAGTTCTCGACAGACGCCGCTGCTGAGATTGTCATACTCGGCCTGCACAAAGTTTTCGCCACGAAAGTTGCGCACGTAAATGTGACAGCGCAAGGTTTCATCAACAAAGGCCTCGTCACTGGCCAGCATCGCTTTAATGCCCGCCAAGGTAACTTCGCTGTCATCCATGTAAACACCCTGATCCGCTGGGCTGTCGAGAATAATACTGCGCTTGCCATCGGTACCCCAAGCCAGCCATGGCACTTGGGACCCTTGTTGGCCTTGGCCCGGATCACCCGTCGCGGCGAATTGGGTCCAGTAGGCGCTTATGCTATCGGCCAAGGCGAACTGGGCGTCGTCGTCGGGGTAGATGAGAGCCACATGTGTGTTTTCAAAATCGTCAAAAACGAAGGGAATTTCTAGCCCATGGGCTGCACCTAGGGCCTTACTAAGATCAAAGCCCAGTCGACTGGGTTCTTCATCCCAGTCAAAGCGGTAGGCGAAGACCTCGCTGTTACCAGAGGCAGTCATGGCGCGGGCGATACTGTCAACGCCACGCAGCTTCCAGCTTAATGCCCCATACTTAACAGCCTGCAAGTAGCCTTGCTCATCCTTGAAGCGTGGCAGCACGCCAAGAAAAAAATCGATGTGGCGGGTGTCCAGAAACATAAACAGAGATGGCTCGTCGCGGTGGGTGCCCAGAATCACGGGCATCTGATTGTAGTTGGCGGCGTCAGAGAAGATTTCCTCAGTGGGCATGTCTGGCAATACATAGCCGTCGCCGAAGTTGCTGGGCAAGTCGACCATGCCCAAGGCAGAGCCGTTGAATAGGGCATAAAAATCATCGGGCTTTTTGCCGTAGAGGTACTGACGCAATTCGGTTCGCGACATGTCCTCAGCAAACTGTTCGGCGGCCTCCGCAGCGCTCACCGTGCCGTCGGCGACCAGTAGTTGCTTAACAATTTCAGCAGAGCTGTAGCGATGTCCTCCCTGGGCTACGGGGTTGCGTGCGCTCTCCAAAGGTTGGGTTGCAAAGCCACCGCTTTGCACAATGGCCCGATGAAACAAACCCTTGGCTAAGGGTGACGCCAACATCGCCAGCGTGTTGGAGCCGCCAGCGGACTCGCCAAATACTGTGACATTGGCTGGGTCACCGCCAAAGGCTGCAATGTTTTCGCGTACCCATTGAAGCCCGCGTACCACATCCAGTGTGCCGTAGTTACCCGAATCGTCCGCAGGGTTGCCAGTGCTCAGGCTCGGGTGACTGAACCAGCCAAACAAGCCCAAGCGGTAATTTATGGTGACGACGACGACGCCGTGTTTATGCGCAAGGTTTTCGCCGCTATAGCTGCTGCCCTTGCCGGCGGAGTTACCACCACCGTGCAGCCAAAACATCACCGGCGCTGACTCAGCTTCTGGCGGTGCGTAGATGTTCAGGAACAAGCAGTCTTCGTCGCCGACTGTAACGGCGTCATCGGTTGCCTGAGAACTCAACAGTGACGGCAGTTGGGGGCAGGCGGCCGCCGGGCCTAGGGTCTCAACAATGCCGCCTTTGCGGGGTGCCTTCGGTGGCAGCGGTGCGCGCCAGCGCAGCGTTCCCTTGGGCGCACGAGCGTAGCGGATGCCTTGCCATATCCGTGTTCCCGTGGCGCCCGTATAGCCCAGCACCGTACCCCCAGTGGTTTTACGCAAGGTGGCGCTGTCTGGTTTAGCGACGAAGACGGTTGGCTTTGACTGGCCAAAAGTGAAATAGAGTGCTGCCACGAGCGCGATAACGACTACCGATGTTAGTGCGATTTTCATAACGCCCCCCCTAGCAGTGTGATAGCGCTAGTCGTCGCTCTGTGCGGCTAAAATAGCCGTCAGCAGCTGCAGACTGCCCTTCATACCTTTGGCGATAAAAGGCTCAACCTCTACCGGCTCGACGGTGGTTTGCCAGATAAAGCGCGTGCCTTCGTCGTGAGCTTGCAGCGTGATGCTCGCCAGATGGGACTGCAGCGGTGGCGTTGACTCAATCACCGAGTATTGCAAATACATTGCTGATTCATCCCGCTGCGTAATACGCTCCGCCAAGCCGCCAGCGCCGAGCATTTTAAAGCGTCGGACTTCACCGTCGAACTCTGCGGACTCCACGCCGGGTACCCAGTCGACCCGGCCGGGCTGGCCAACAATGGCCCAAATGGTGGCAGGCGAGTAGGGCATGATGTGTTCGATCTTAATGGCCATATAGGTACTCCCGAGCTGAGGCGATAGGCAACTGAACTTTCTCGGCCGCAAACCATAGCGCAGTTATACCGCTGTTGCGATCCAATCCAAGCGGGACACCGTTCTATCCCCGAGTCTTCTGTGGTAGAAGATGGGTGTAGGGAGAAGAGAGGGTTTGCGATGACTCAGCACGATTTGATCTTGCGCTCGGGAACAGTAATTGACGGCACGGGTCAACCGGCGTTTACCGCTGATGTTGCGATCAACGAAGGCCAGATTACTCAGGTCGGTCGTTGCAGTGGCAAAGGGCGGCGCGAAGTCGATGCGGACGGTGCCTTGGTCACTCCGGGCTTTGTCGACATTCACACTCACTACGACGGTCAGGCCACCTGGTCGAACCGCATGTCGCCCTCAAGTCACCACGGCGTTACTACCGTGGTAATGGGTAATTGTGGCGTGGGCTTTGCGCCAGTCCGTCCCACAGACCATGACCTGTTGATTGAATTGATGGAAGGTGTCGAAGACATTCCTGGCGTCGCCCTAGCCGAAGGTCTGAGCTGGGAGTGGGAGTCCTTCCCAGACTATCTGCAGTATTTGTCAAAACGTCAGTTTGACATGGATGTTGGCGCGCAGCTTCCACACGCGGCGCTGCGTGTCTATGTTATGGGCCAACGCGGCGCAGACAGGGAGCCAGCCACCGCCGCCGACGTTGTGGAAATGCGTCGTCTTACCGAGCAGGCTATGCGTGCTGGCGCACTAGGCTTTACCAGTTCACGTACTCTCAATCATCGCAGTGTCAGAGGTGAACCGACACCAACCCTGCAGGCGGCATACGATGAGTTGGTCGGCATGGCCAGTGCGCTACAGGCCGTCGGCGGTGGCGTGATGGAAATGATCTCAGACTTTGACGATCTGGATGCCGAATTCGATTTGCTCAAGTCGATGGTTCGCTCGGCTGGGCGTCCTATGTCTATTTCGTTGGCTCAGGGCATAGGCGACCACGGCTGGCGCAAGGTTTTGCACAAAATTGAAGGGGCTAGCAATGCAGGCTTGGCCATGCGTGGTCAGGTAGCTCCACGCCCCATTGGTATCTTGTTAGGCTTGACGACAACGCTGGCGCCTTTTACTACCCGGCCATCTTTTAGTGAAGTAGCGGGCCTACCCTTGGCTGAGCGCACGGCAGCGCTGGCAGACCCAGCACGCAAGGCACGTATTCTTGCGCAGCAGACGGGGCCGGGTTTCATGCGTCTGTTTCGGCTAATGGACGAGGGCCGGAAAATTTGGCTGATGACGGATCCGCCAAATTATGAGCCGGATCCGGCAGATTCGCTGAGCGCCCAAGCGCTGCGACGTGGCGTTGACCCTTGGTCTTACATTTACGACGTACTACTGCAGCACGATGGCAAGGCGCTCTTGTATACGCCTTTTGCCAATTATGCGGAAAATAACCTCGACTGCTGCCGCGACATGATTTTGCACAAGGACACGGTGATGGGCTTAGGCGATGGCGGCGCACATGTCGGCACCATTTGCGACGCGAGTTTTATCACCTCGTTGCTAACCCATTGGGGTCGCGATCGCAGCCGTGGCGAAGGCATAGATCTGCCTACCTTGGTGAAATGCCAGACCCAAGATACGGCTCGGGCAGTTGATCTGACGGACCGAGGCACGCTGCAGCCCGGTATGCGCGCGGACCTGAACATCATCGACTTCGACAACCTCAATGTTCGCTTGCCGGAAATGGTCAATGATCTGCCGGCTGGAGGTGCGCGCTTGCAGCAACGTGCCGATGGCTATGTTATGACAATTGTGAACGGTGAACCCACCTACATTGATGGTGATGCCACCGACGCTCTGCCCGGTCGCTTGCTACGCAAGGTCCCACCCAAGGTCCCAACGAAGGGATAGTCGGCAGCATCTGTTGCCAGTGAAGGAGCTACCTTGAAGGGACCGCTAGAACATATTCGTGTGCTCGACCTTACCATTGCCCGTGCTGGGCCAATGGCGGTGCGACTGCTGGCGGATTGGGGAGCTGATGTCATCAAAATCGAGCCGCCACCGCGCAAAGACGCTCAGGGCAACTCGGTCACAGGCGGGCGACGCGGTGCTGATGAACAAAATCTTCATCGTAACAAACGCTCCTTGGCCATTGATCTAAAACATGCCGACGGCAAGGCCCTGTTTCACCGCCTTGCCAAGGACGTCGATGTGGTAGTGGAAAATTTTCGCAGCGCGGTAAAGTACCGCTTGGGTGTTGATTACGAGACGTTGAAGGAGATCAACCCGAGGCTGGTTTACGCCAGTATTTCAGGGTTCGGCCAAGACGGACCGGACAGCCAGCGCCCGGGAGTAGATCAGATCATTCAGGGTATGAGCGGCTTAATGTCAATTACTGGCGAGCCAGAGCATGGCCCTATGCGGGCGGGTATCGCCATCTCGGATACCTCTGCGGGCATGTTTTTGGGGCAGGGAATATTGCTTGCGCTACTGCACCGCGAGCGCACCGGGCACGGCCAATGGGTGCATACCTCACTTCTTGAAGCCATGCTGGCTAAATTGGATTTCCAGGGCGCTCGGTACACGATGAGCGGTGAGGAGCCAACTCAACAAGGCAACGACCACCCCACCCAAGTACCCATGGGCATGTTTCAGGCGAGGGACGGCCATGTGAATATCGCCGCTTTCGGTAGCCAGATGTGGCGGCGATTCTGCGATGCGCTCAATGCGGTGGACCTGTTGCAGCACCCGGATTATCAAAGTGTCGGCAGTCGTACCCGGCATCGCGGGCAGATCAAGGCCGACATGAGCGCGGTGACATCGGCATTTACTGTGGCCGAGCTGGTGCAGCGCCTGAACGACGCTGGCGTGCCGTGTGGACCGATCAACACCATTCCGCAGGCCTTCGAAAATCTTCAGGTACAGCACCTTGGTATGGCAGTACCGGCACCACACCCTGACATGGGCGAACTGCATCTTGTGCGCAGCCCGATTAACTTGTCCGCCTATCCACACCCGCCGAGTTTGACGCGAGCCGCGCCAGATCCAGGCGCGGACGGCGCTGGCGTGCTTGGCGGCTTTGGCATCGCTGCCGAGGAAATCGCGGCGCTGCAAGCCACAGGGGTGATCGACTGATGAAGCGGAACCAAAGCCTGGGTTATGCGGTTGGTGATCTTGGAATCAACCTGTACTTCATCTCCGCTATGACCTTTCTGCTGTATTTTTATACCGATGTGCTCGGCATCAGCGCTGCCGCCGCTGCCGGGGTATTGCTGGTTGCTCGTGTAGTAGATGCTGTAACAGACCCGCTTATGGGCGCTATCGCGGAGCGCACTAGCACCCGCTGGGGCCGTCTGCGCCCCTATCTGCTGCTGGGCTCAATCCCCCTTGGGGTGATTACCGTGCTGACCTTTACCGTGCCGGACCTTGACGAAAGTGGCCGGGTGATTTGGGCGTATGTCACCTATGTTGGCTTTGGCATTCTTTATACCGTAGTGACCATTCCCTATTCTGCGATGACCGCCTCGCTAACCGACGATTATCAGGCACGCACTAAGCTGTCGACCTGGCGCATGGCCTGTGCGTTTCTAGGCGCTGGAGTGGTGACAGTAGGCCTGCCCACCATGCTGCCGTTTTTTGCTAGCCCGGCAGATGGCTATCAGTCCGTTATGGGTTTGTTTGCATTGATAGCGACCCTGCTGTTGGCGGTGAGTTTTTTTTCTACCGAGGAAGTGGTGACCCCGCCGCCGCATCAAAGTCTAAGCTGGCGCGACAGCCTTACCGCAGTGTTCAAAAACCCGCCGCTAATGATTGTCATCGGCCTGTTCACGCTCGGCATGCTCAGCTTTACCGTGCGTCAAACCGTCACCATGTATTACTTCACCTATAACGTAGGTCGTCCGGATTTAGTCGGGCTGTTCTTCGGCTTGGGCCTTATCATCATGTTTATTGGCCTGCCCTTTGTGCCGATGCTCGCAGCACGTTTCGGCAAGGCGGGCACAATTCAGCTTGGCTCGTTGTTTAGCATTGTTGCTTGTATCGGTTTTTATCTAACCCCTGCGAGCGAGGTCACATGGATTATGTTCTGGGGTTGTCTAGTCGCCTTGGGCGGCGCGCCTGTGGCGGTACTGGGTTGGGCGATGATCCCCGATACCGTAGAGTATGCGCAGTGGAAACATGGCAAGCGCGCTGACGGAGCGGTTTATGCTTCGGCGAGTTTTTTTCAAAAACTCGGCAAGGCCGTTGGCGGGGCGGGCGTAGCATTGGCGTTAAGCGCAGTAGGTTACGTTGCGAATCAGGAACAAACACCCCAGACCTTGCAAGCGCTTAAGCAGATGCTTACCTTTGTGCCCATTGTGCTGATGACTGTTGCCATGGTACTAGCTCGTTATTACACCCTAGACAGCGCGTTACATGAGCGCATTCGCGGCGATTTGCAGGCCCGGGCCGACCGCGACGGCCAGCTAGTCAGCGAGGTATAGCCACTCGAGCAGCAGCAGTTTCATTGCTGCGGCAACAGCAATGGGCTGATCGAACATCAAATGGTGGTAAGTACCGGGCACAGTAATCATTGGTAGCTTGCCGCCACTGGCGGCCAGCATATGCGCGCCAAATAGGGCGCCCTCGTCTTCGCTTTTCTCGCCGAGCATCAGGGCAGTTTTGCAGGGTAGGGCCATCAGTTTATCGTGCTGATCGATGCCCATCTCTAGGTAATCAAACAACCCCGGGTCAAACTTCCAAGTCCAACCCTCGGCGACCTCTTTCAGGCCATAGGTGCCCAAATGTTTGAGCACCTCAGGGTGCACACCGGGTTGCTCGGGAATAAAGCGGAAGCGCGCAAGCGCCGCGTCAAAATCGTCATAAACGCGTAGCTTGCGCCCGGGTTCTACGCCTTCACGCTCGACCCTTAGGCCCCACTCCATGGACTGTGCAGGTGGCGCGACGGTGAAATCCATAAACAAGATACCGCCGAGCTGCGGGCCAAAATAATGTCCTGTTTCCAAAGCCACGAAGCCACCAAAACTGTGGCCGACGACCATGGGTTTGTCGCCCAGCTGCGCAGCCTGACAAACCGCCCAAACCTCGTCAGCGAAGTTTTTGCCGCTGTAGCGCTCGCGCCAGTCGCTGTTACCGTTGCCGGACAAATCTATGGCGGCGAGGCGAAACCGGTCGGCCAAAAACGGCGCAGTAAAGCGCCACCACTCGAGGTGGGCATTACTGCCGTGAATCAGCACAATACCAGGCTGGCCGACATCGCCCCACGTCTCATAGGCTATGTTGATGCCGTCCACAGATACGCTGGCTGACGCCGAGGGATGCTCTACGGCGGTAGTGTACCAAAAGGGTAAGTCGGACACGCTTTGACTCCGGCAAAAGCGCCACACACTACACGGGCAAGCGATGATTTTCACGCCTGCGGAAATGTTAGATACATCGACCAATGACTTTGATTAGACTGGCGCAATGCATTTCAGTACCGACACGCAACTGACCGACTGTCCCTATTGCGGCGAAAGCTATGAGCTGGTCATTGACACCAGTGTCAGTGAGCAAAGCTACATTGAGGACTGCTATGTGTGCTGCGCGCCGATTCAGTTCACGGTCACGGTAACGGGTACGGGGGAGTTTTTCGTGCTGGCGCAGCACGAAAACGACTGTTGACGGATAGCCTTATTGGGACGCTTGTGGGCGGGGCGACCCACGGTCTCGAGGTATCGCAACAGCAAAGGGGAGTCATGAAGTATGGATATCGGAATCTGCGTACCCAGCCATGTAGGCGACATCGACTACATTGTTCGAGCAGAGGCATTGGGCTACAGCCACGCTTGGCTGGCTGACAGCCAAATGATCTGGTCAGACTGCTATGCCGCACTGGCCTTGGCGGCGGACCGCACCAGTCGCATCAAGCTGGGTACCGGTGTGGCGATAACCGGCACGCGGCCGCCCTCGGTGAATGCTGCGGGTATCGCTACCATTAACGCGATAGCACCCGGACGCACCTTTTTCGGAGTTGGCGCGGGCAATACGGCCATGCGAATTATGGGGCTGCCACCCCAGCGCATTGCGCAATTCGACCAGTATCTTGCTGAGGTTAAGCCGCTGTTGCGCGGTGAAGAAGCCATGATGCGGCACGCTGACCAAGACATTCCCATCCGTCACATCATGCCCAATCAGGGTTTTGTCAATTTCGACGATCCCATTCCTCTGTATGTATCCGGTTTTGGGCCACGCTCTCTTGGCCTTGCTGGGAAGCATGGCGATGGTGCCGTGCTGTCGATGCCCGCCAGCCCCGCCATGATGGAGCACATTTGGGGCATGCTGGAGAAGGACGCTCCAGCGGGCTTTAATCGGGACACGTTTTATACCACCGCGCTCACTGCCATGGTGGTTAGAGAGCCTGATGAACCCTTGGACTCGCCACGAATCAAGCGCGATTGCGGGGCCATGGCCATCGCCGCCCTCCACTTTGCCTACGATCAGTGGCGCAACTTCGGCTGGCAACCGCCCAATGCGCTCGCCGGAGTATGGGACGATTACACCAAGCTGCTGGACGAGTTTCCGCAAGAGCGTCGACATCAGCGTATTCATATGGGCCATAACTGTTGGGTGCTGCCAGAGGAAGAACGATTTCTCACCGCAGAGCTGATTCAGTCGACCTGTCTTGTTGGCACTCAGTCCGAGCTCGTCGAAAAACTGGAAGCCATGCATGAGGCTGGACTGAATCAGATCATCAACCTGCCGTCTTTCGATCCGCGTTTTGACGTGCTGGAATCAGTGGCAGAGAAAATCATCCCCTTTGTGTGAGAAACACAGGGGACGCCGGTGTTGCTGGCTGTGAAACAAATTTGGAGGGGAACATGGAGCATTTTTTACAGGACATCGTCGTCGTAGACGCCGCGACATTCTTGGCTGGACCGGGGGCGGCCACGATGCTTGGCGACTTTGGCGCCAAGGTGATCAAAGTTGAGCCGCCAGGTGGTGACGGTTATCGGGCCTTAGTTGGTCGCTATCCAGTGCCCTACCACTGGCTGCTAACGTCGCGCAACAAACAGTCGCTGGCCCTAGATCTCAGTAAGGACGCAGGCCAAGCTCTGCTGCATCAGCTGATCGCCAAGGCCGACGTCATGACGACGAACTTTATGCCCGAGCAGTTAGAGCGCTATCAAATGACCTATCCGACGTTGCAGGCTGTTAATTCGCGCTTGGTATACGCCTACATCACCGGCTATGGCGACATCGGGCCAGAAGCCGAGCGACGCGCTTTCGATGTTACAGGCTGGTGGGCTCGCTCCGGCATGATGGAGTTTATTCGTGACCCCGGTCAGACACCGTTGATGCCCGCTCCCGGCATGGGCGATCATGCAACGGCGACAGCCCTGTTCGCCGCCATCATGAGCGGTTTGTACAAGCGCGAGCGTACTGGCAAGGGCTGCCGGGTCAGCACGTCCTTGGCCGCCAACGGCGTGTGGGCCAACGGCATGGCCTTACAGGGCGTTATCGCCGGAAACGATCTGGCGCAACATCGGCAAACAGTTGGCTGGGTTAACCCGTTAAGTGCGCCCTATGGGTGCGCCGATGGCAGTTATCTAGTGCTGACTATGATCAATACCCAGCGCGAATTCCCGCAACTGTGCGAGGCGCTTGGCCATCCCGAGTGGCTCGACGACGAGCGTTTTGCCGATATCCGGCAAGCCATGCGCAATCGGAACGAGCTACAGCAGCTGATTGCAGCCGCCATTGGCGGATTAGATTTCGCGGAGGCGGCCAGACGCCTTGACGCGCAGGGCATTACCTACTCGAAAATACAGACCATGCAAGAGGTACTTGAGGACGAGCAACTGCAGGCGGCAGGAATTGTGGTCGCCACCGGCGATACCCAAGGCGATTATTCGCAAACCATAGCCAGCCCGATCAACATCTCGGGCGAGACCAAGAAAGTGCCCCAGCGGGCCCCGGATATCGGTGCCGACAGTTTGCAGGTGCTACGCGATCTGGATTTTGCTGAGAGCTATGTTCAGGAACTGGTAAGCGCAGCAGTTGTCATTGACGGCAGCAGTGCAGATTAACCCGAGCACTGAGCCGGATAACCTTGGGCCGCAGCATAGGCCTCTGCGGTCTGCCAGACCCGCAGCAAATTGCCGCCCATGATTTTGTTGATATCCGTTTCACTGTAGCCTCGGCCGCGCAGGCCGTCCATTAATGCGCCATAGGTCGACACATCTTTTAGGTCCGTGGGCAGGCTATCGCCCACACCGTCGTAATCCGAACCGATACCAACGCTATTGATGCCGCCGAGGTCAACTGCTCTGTCGATATGATCGAGCACCATGTCCATGGTAGCGAAGGGATAGGGATTGTCCTCACGGTACTGAGTGCGAAAGGCGCGTAGCTCGGGCGCATCTGCTGTTAAGTTGTTTTGCCGTTGATACGCAATGGCCCGCGCACTAGCGGTGTTGGCGTACTCTCGGGCCTCACTGCTGATAAAACTGCTGCCAAAGTTGATTTGAATAACCCCGCCAGCGGCAGCCATGGTTGCGACCATGTCGTCTGTCATGTTGCGTCGGAAACCCGGAGTAAAATGCCGTAGCGATGAATGTGAAGCGATTACCGGCACCTCGCTAAGCTCTATCACTTGTGCAAATGCTGAGTCTGAAATGTGTGATACATCGATCATGATGCCGCGTTTGTTCATTCTCGCGATCATGTTGCGGCCCAAGGGCGAAAGGCCCCCATGGGCTTCGTTGAGATCGTAGGAGGAATCTGACAGCGCATTCGACTTGCTGTGGGCCAGCGTAATGTAGCGTATGCCGCGCTGGTAGTAGTGTTCTAGAGCGCCTTCGGAGGTGGCCACCGGGCCGCCGTTTTCCATGCCCAAGGGCATGGCGATCAGCCCCTTACTGGCATGGGCATAAATGTCGGCGCTACATGTCGCGATGGCAAATTTGTCCGGATGGTTCTCAGCCAGTGCTTGCATGTCGTCGATAAGCTTATCGGCCAAGGTGGCGCTGTTACCGGCCTCGTCTACGGCCGCAGGAATGTAGATCGACATGAAGGCGGCATTGAGCCCACCGGCCACTGCGCGTGGGTAGTCGAAGTCACCGCCCTCGGTGGCAAATCCAACGTCGGCGTAGTTGCGATGCAGCCTAAACGGGATATCGATATGGGTGTCGATAATCAATGTTTGCGCTGCGGGCTTGGCCTCAGCAGTGTCGTTGGAGCTAGCACAGGCGCCGAGCAGCAAGATGGCAGCGCCAACGCTGATAAGGCGGGGCAGAATGTAGTGTTTCATTGGCTCGTAAAGTCCTATGCAGTTGAACGGTCGGCTTAGGATCCGCATTGGTTCGGCAAAGTGTTGGGCTTGCCCCGAGGTTTTTATTCTGGATGCGTGGGTGTAACTTATCCAGTAGGCAAACGAAAAGGAGGCCGTATGATTGAGTTTCATTCCCCCGAAGGTCAGCGCGCGACACCGGCAGATTGCTACTCGCTGGGCATCGATCTCACCGCAGAGCAGCCGCAAGTGGTCGGTTTACTGGCGAACGGCTTCCCCGACTCTGAGAATTTTCTCCGTCATATAGGTGCCGAGTTGGAAGCACGAATCGATGGTATCGAAGTGCGTGTCTGGAACAAGGGCAATGCCTCCATTGCGGCTCCAAAGGCTATGCTCGATGAAATTCAGGCCCAGTGCGACGCGGTGATTGCCGCCTACGGTCACTGAGGCAGCTGTACTACCGGCACCGTGCGTGACGGCATCAATACAGCAAAGCGCGGCCTGCCGTCGGTGGCCTTGGTAACTGAAGAATTTTGGCCTCAAGGCAACTTTACTGCGGTCAGCTTAGGCATGCCTGAAGTGCCACGGCTGCAGCTGCCGCATCCTTTGGCGGGTACTGGTCAGAATCATCTACGCGAGGTTGCAGCGCAACTGGCGCCGCAGATTATCGAGCAACTCAAGGGTGAGTGACATGTTGCGGGCTGTGGACGAAGCAGCAGCCCTTGAGGTTCTCCATAGCGCGGGCATGACGGACGGGTTGCCCGTGGTGATTCCAACCGTCGAGCGCGTGGCGAACTTGGTGTTGGCCAGTGGCCTCGATGCTGATATGCAGCTAGGCGTTATGGGTCCGGCCGGCGGCGTTGCCACCGTAGAGAAAGTGGCGGTAGCGGCGGTTATGGCGGGCTGTCTCGCGGAGCATATTCCGGTTGTGATTGCAGCGGTTAAGGCTGTGCTGGAGGACCGCTTTGATCTTGCTCAGATGCAGTCTACTACCCACTGCACCGCGCCGTTGATTATCGTCAACGGCCCCGGTCGCCTCAGTTGTGGCCCGATAGCCAGCGGTTTTGGCGCACTGGGTCCCGGTTATCGGGCCAATGCCAGTATCGGTCGCGCACTGCGTTTGTGCATGATTAACATTGGTGGTGCACGTCCGGGCGAATCCGATATGGCCTTGCTGGGCCACCCGGGTAAGTTCACCTATTGCTTGGCCGAGGATGAAGAGCACTCACCCTTTGCGCCCATGCATACCGATTTAGGCTTTGCTGCGCAAGATACCGTAGTCACCGTAATCGGCGCAGAAGCGCCACACTCGGTTATGTACTCTGGGGACGCCGACGATCCAGAGGATGCTGCCAAGCTGCTGGAGGTGCTAGTCATCGGTCTGGCCAATATGGCCACCAACAATGCGGTGCTAACCGGCGGTGGGGCGGTGGTGGTGCTGAATCCAGAACACGCCAAGATTCTTGCCGATGCAGGTCTTGATAGGGCTGATATTTTGCAGCGGCTGTGGGAGCTGACGCACTATCCAACTGAGCGGCTGGCCTATTTCGCGGCAGGGTTTGCATCGCGGATTAAAGAAGAAACCTACCGTTGCTTTACACAGCCCGAAGATATTTTGTTGCTTATGGCTGGCGGCAGCGGCCTGTACTCCATGGTGATGCCGTCTTGGTGTGCCGGGGCTCATCAAAACCGCTACGTTAGCCAGCAGGTGGCGCTGGATCTATACTGTGAGATTCCGGGTTTGAGTTGACCGGCACATGTCTTATCCAATACGGAGTC
>JAACDW010000287.1 GCA_009936775.1 Pseudomonadota bacterium | reverse complement strand
TTGGCGATAATCTTACCAACCAGGCCGTATGCTACCGACTCCTCGGCGCTCATCCAGCAGTCCCTAGCGGTGTCTTCGGTAACCCGCTCTTCGCTCTGACCGGTGCGCTCGGCGATCACCGCGTTGATGCGCTGGCGGGTTTTCAGAATCTCTTGGGCGTGAATCTGGATATCCGTGGCATCCCCACCAAAGCCGCCAGAGGGCTGGTGGATGAGAAATCGCGTATTCGGCAGCGCATAACGGTGCTCTTTTTCCGCAGCCAGGTAAATGTGGGTGGCGATACTGCCAACCCAGCCAGTGCCAATAATGCGAACCACTGGCTTGATGAATTGAATCATGTCGTAAATGGTGTCGCCAGACTCCACATGACCGCCAGGGGAGCCAATGTAAAGTGTGATCGGGTCGTCAGATTCGAACGCCAGTGCCAGCAGTTTTTCTGCAGTTTTTCGCGCCACATCCTGATTGATTTCGCCGAATAGCGTCAGGGTACGGTTCTTGTGCAGGACACTCTCAAGCATGTTCGATTGCTTGGCGTTTTCTGCGTCTTTTTCTTGCTCGTCTTTGGCTTTTTCGAACCGGATCATCGACTTCTCCATCAGTTTGTTCAGCATCTTAATCGGGCAGACGCCGTGGTGCAGGGTATTCGTTTCCTGCGGCTGTAGCGAGGCTGCATACGCACAGTATGTGCCCCGGTACTGAGTAGTGCTGGCCAGCGCGATAGTGTAGCTTCTTTGGCACCAAGATTGGGATGAGAGGGAAAAATTCAATGCCATTAGCACCCGAATATCAGGCTATGTTTGAGCAGGTGGCCGCTGCAGCACCCACACCGAAGCTTTCCGAGCTACCGCTGGCTATCGCCCGAGAAGGCTACCGCCTGTCGCGCCCAGTCAACTCGGAGCTTGCAGTACACGCCATAGAAGACACCAGCATCGACGGCCCGCTGGGGGATATAAGCCTGCGGCTATACCGGCCCGGCGGCGCTGGTCCTTTCGGCACCCTCGTCTACTTCCATGGTGGCGGCTGGGTTATCGGCGACATCGATACTGGCGACAGCGTTTGCCGGCAAATTGCCACGCTTGCCAACGTGGTCGTCGTCTCCGTGGACTATCGCCTGGCTCCGGAACATGTCTTCCCCGCCGCCGTAGACGATTGCTACGTCGCGCTGCAGTGGGCTGCCGCGCATGCTGCTGAGCTCAAGGGTAACGGCAAAATTGGTGTTGCTGGTGAGAGCGCTGGTGGCACGCTGGCGACGGTAATGACTCATTTGGCCAGAGATCAGGATGGCCCGGCCTTAGCGTTTCAGGGTCTGTTCTATCCGGTCATCGAGGCGGCCATGGATCGAGAGTCTTGGCACCGCAACGGCACCGGCTATTTGCTGGAGAGAGAAATAATGACATGGTTTTGGGAAACCTATTGCCCAGAACCCAGGCATCGACAAGACCCGCGTACCGCGCCGATAAAGGCCGCCAGTTTGGCCAACCTGCCACCGGCCTTGATTGTTACCGCCGAATTTGACCCACTGCAGGACGAGGGTAAGGCCTATGCCGAGGCTTTAACCACTGCAGGTAGCAGCGCCGAACTGCTGCCCTGTGATGGCCTGGTACACGACTTTTTTGCCACCGCCGCTGTGTGCGAATGCTCGCGCCAACCCTTTCTAACAACCGTAGAGCGTATAAAAAGCCACCTGAACTGAAACACCAAGAACAGAAGAAAACCAAAAACAACAACCTCACCTTACTAAGGAATCAACTATGCTTTTTGCCCTGCTCTGCCGCGATAAAGACGATGGGTTTGAACTGCGCAAACAAACGCGGCCCGCGCACCTAGAATTCTTAGCTACCCAGCAGGTACGTTTCGCTGGCCCCATGCTCAGCGATGACGAGTCCACACCCATTGGCTCCATTGTAGTGATCGAATGCAGCGACTTAGAGCAGGCCAAGGCCATCGCTGCCGCAGACCCCTACAACCTAGCCGGTTTGTTCCGCAGTGTAGATGTCCACCCCTTCAAGCAAGTGATTCCGGAGGTGGCCTAATGTCGGTTGCCATTGTCAGCGGTGTTGGCCCCCTGGACGGTCTTGGTGCCCAGCTCTGTCTGCGCTTCGCCAGCCTTGGCCTGCATGTTCTTGTTGCCGGTCGCACCGCGAGTAAACTGCAGCAGGTGGTTGATGCGATTGCTGCAGCCGGTGGCAGCGCTGCGGCCGTTGTCGCCGATTCCACATCAGAAGCAGATACCGAGCGGTTGTTTGATCTCGCTGGCGACGATCTGTCGGTGGCAATTTACAACACTGGAAACAATACGCCGGGCAAGATTATCGACATGAGCGCGGATTATTTTGAGAACAGTTGGCGGGGCTGCTGCTTTGGTGGCTTTCTCTTTGGCCGCGCCGCAGTGCAGCGCTTTGCTGGCAAGGGCGGCACCTTACTCTTTACCGGAGCCAGTGCTTCGCTGCGCGGTAGAGCCAACTTCGGAGCCTTCAATTCTGCCAAGGCCGGACTGCGCACCTTGGCGCAGGCAATGGCAAAAGAATATGGCCGCGATGGCGTGCATGTCGGCCACGTGGTGGTCGACGGCCCCATTGGCGGGGAAAAAATCAAAGCTGGGCTGCCAGAATATGCGGCCAAAATTGGCGACGAAGGCATGATCGACATAGGCGGTATCGTCGATGGCTACGTTTATCTGTACCAGCAGCCCAGCAGAGCATGGAGCTTCGAGCTCGACGTACGTACCTCCCAGGAAAAGTGGTAATTCTTCCTGACGCGCTGGCGGAGCAAACAAAGGGGCCAGAGGGGAAATCGCCGGGCACAAAAAAAGCGGGGAATCTGGCGAATCCCGCTTTTTTCTTGTGTTTTGGCGTAGCCGCGAAAAACTGGCGTTAACC
>JAACDW010000286.1 GCA_009936775.1 Pseudomonadota bacterium | reverse complement strand
TGTGCGCGTGCTGCTCAACTTCTTGCCCGTCTTTTTGGTGGAACCCGGACAAATTTATCGGTCCTGCCGGGTTGCTGCAGGCCTATCGTTTTTTGGCAGATTCCCGCGATACAGCGACCGAAGAACGCTTAGCAAACCTTGACGATCCGTTCAGCGTATTTCGCTGCCGAGGCATCATGAACTGCGTCAGCGTATGCCCAAAGGGCTTAAATCCTACCCGCGCTATTGGTAAAATCCGCACCATGCTGATGCAGCAAGGCACCTAGCCTCGATACCAAAAGCCCCTCATGGCCGCAGTTCTTGCGGCCTAGATGCCGTAAACAACGCGGCCTAGTTCACATCATTTCGCAAAATGCGAAATGATGTGCAAATTCTGTTCAAAATCCTTGGCAAGCCTGTCGGGAAAGCCGAGAATCTCCAATCGAGAAACCCCTTGGGAGAACAGCCGCCCAGCTGTCTCTGACGGGCGTCCTTTGAAGACCTTGCGCAGCCGTCTACTGTTGGTTGAAAGCAGAGGTCTTGCCGTCGTACTTGAAGTGGTACTTGTAGTAGTAAGTGAGGTAAGTGGTGACCGAAGGATTCATGCAGCGCATGCTGCGCAGTTCGCATCTTGGTGGGCAAAACGCCGCCTACATAGAAGCTCTGTACGAGGAATATCTGCAGGACCCTAAGGCCATTCCCGAAGTTTGGCGCAGCTACTTCGACACCCTGCCTACAGTCGAAAGCACCATTGGCCCTGATACGCCGCACTCACAGGTTATCCCGCATTTTGAGCGCCTCGGACGTAACCGCCTCAAGGCCCGTCCGGAAAAAGTCTCCACCGAAATTTCCAGCGCCCACGAAACCCAGCAAATGCGCGTACAGGACCTGGTCGCCGCCTATCGGCACCGTGGCCATAAGCGCGCCAACATTGACCCCTTGGGCATGATGGAGCGACCCAGCATGCCAGTGCTGGATTTGGCCTATCATAATCTGTCGCCAGCCAGTCTCGAGGAGACGTTCCAGACCGGTACATTTCATTACGGTGATGGCGCAGCCAAGCTGCGCGACTTGGTTGACGCACTGGAAAGTACCTACTGTGGTTCCATTGGCGCGGAGTACATGCACATTGTTGACACCCGCGAGCAACTTTGGGTGCAACAGCGTTTAGAAAGCACCCGTGGCAAGCCACAGTTCGATGGCGAGCAAAAGCAGCGAATTTTGGAGCGCTTAATCGCCGCAGAAGGGCTAGAAAAGTACCTGCATCGCCGCTACCCCGGCACCAAGCGTTTTGGTTTGGAGGGCGGCGAAAGCCTGATTCCCATGCTGCACGAACTGTTGCAGCGATTGGGCACCCACGGCGTGCGCGAGTCTGTTATCGCCATGGCCCACCGTGGCCGACTCAACGTACTGGTTAATGTACTGGGCAAAAACCCCGGCGAGCTGTTTGACGAATTTGATGGGCGAGTGCAGAGCGAAAACGGCTCCGGGGACGTCCAGTATCACCAAGGCTTTTCGTCCAATGTCATGACCCCCGGTGGTGAAATGCACTTGGCGCTGTCATTCAATCCCTCGCATCTAGAGATTGTTGCGCCAGTCGCTGAAGGCTCGGTACGCGCGCGGCAAGACCGCCGTAAGGATTATTCCGGCGATCTTGTAGCGCCGATTATCATTCACGGTGACGCGGCTTTCGCCGGACAGGGCGTGGTCATGGAAACCTTCCAGATGTCACAAACCCGGGGCTTTAAGACTGGTGGCAGCGTTCACATCATCGTCAACAATCAAATTGGTTTCACTACGCATAAACAGATTGATGCGCGCTCTACAGAGTACTGTACCGAAGTGGCAAAGATGATTCAGGCGCCCATTCTGCACGTCAACGGCGACGATCCGGAAGCCGTGATTTTTGCCACCCAGTTGGCCGCCGACTACCGCATGGAATTCCGTAAGGACGTCGTGATAGATCTGATCTGCTACCGGCGACGGGGCCACAACGAGGCCGAAGAGCCGATGAAGACCCAGCCGCTGATGTATCAAAAAATACGCGGACAGAATACGGTGTGCGCGCTGTTTGGCGAAAAAATGGTGCAGGCTGGCGTAATGCAAGCAGACGCCGTTGAGGCCATGACCGAGCTTTACCGCACACGTTTAGAAGGTGGCGAAAGCGTGGCTTTGGACTTGGTGCATGAGCCGGACAGCAAGCTCTTTGTCGACTGGAACCCCTATCTAGGGTCAAGCCTCGATACGCCCGCCGACACCACTTTCGACAGCGCGGCTTTTCAGGAGTTGTCCTCGCGCTTAGAAGCTGTGCCCGATGGTTTCGTACTGCATCGCCAGGTTAGCAAAATCATTGAAGATCGACACCGCATGGCGGCAGGGGCCATGCCCATAAATTGGGGCATGGCAGAGGTCATGGCCTACGCCACGCTGGTGCAGCAGGGCTACCCGGTGCGACTCACCGGTCAAGACGTCGGAGTGGGCACATTTTCGCACCGCCATGCCGCACTGCATAACCAAAAAGACGGTTCCCGCCTGATTCCGCTTAACTTGTTACGCGAAGACGTGACCTTTGATTTGTACGACTCGTTGTTATCCGAGGAGGCGGTGCTGGCCTTTGAATACGGTTACGCTACAACGGCCCCCAACACCTTGGTGGTGTGGGAGGCGCAGTTTGGTGACTTCGCCAATGGCGCGCAGGTAGTTATTGATCAGTTTATCAGTTCCGGTGAAACCAAGTGGGCGCGCCTGTGCGGCCTGACCATGCTGTTGCCGCACGGCTTTGAAGGCGCTGGACCAGAGCATTCCTCGGCGCGGCTAGAGCGGTTTTTACAGCTTTGCGCCGAGCACAACATGCAAATTTGCGTGCCTTCAACCCCTGCTCAGGTGTATCACATGCTGCGGCGTCAGGCGATTCGCCCAACTCGTAAACCGCTGATCGCGATGACGCCCAAGAGTTTGCTGCGGCACAAGCTAGCAGTATCGACAGTGGACGAGCTTTGTGACGGCCACTTCCAGCGCGTGATTGGCGAAACCGAAGACCTGCAGGCGTCAAAAGTGAGGCGTGTGGTGTTATGCAGTGGCAAGGTCTACTTCGACCTGTGGGAGGCGCGTGCAGAGCAGGGGCTGACCGATGTTGCCATCGTGCGTATCGAGCAACTCTACCCCTTCCCAGACGAGGAACTTCAGCAAGAGCTGTCCAAGTACGCTAAAACCGAGCACGTGATTTGGTGTCAAGAAGAGCCCATAAATCAGGGCGCTTGGTTTTCAATCCAATATCGTATTCGGCGAGTAATAGCGCGGCTGAAGAAAAAACCGACGCTGCATTATGCCGGGCGTGATGCTTTCGCTGCGCCAGCGGTCGGCTATGCCAGCGTGCACATAGAACAACAACAAGGCTTGGTTAAATCTGCTTTAACCGGCGACCCCAGTGACGACATGGAGAATGGACACTAAGCATGGAAATCAAAGCACCAATTTTCCCGGAATCTATTGCCGATGGTAGCGTTGCCACATGGCACTTCCAGCCCGGCGACTTTGTCGCTCGTGACGCACTGCTGGTAGATATTGAAACCGACAAAGTGGTCATCGAGGTCTTTGCGCCCGAAGACGGTGTACTGCGCAGCATTCTAAAAAATGAGGGCGATACGGTGTTATCGGAAGAACCGATAGCCGAGTTTGCCGCTGGAGCGAGCGCTGCGCCGAGTGATGCTGGCACTGCTGTTGAGGCAGTGACCCAAGCGGATGTGGCGGCGCTGCCCGAAGCGAGCGCGGACGGCGACAGATTTGCGAGTCCTGCTGCGAAGAAAATGGCAGCGGAGTCGAACTTGGATATCTCCGGTCTTGCTGGTAGTGGTCGCGACGGTCGCATTACCAAGGAAGACGTGGCTCGTGCTCTGGCCTCTGCCCCAGCGCGCGAGGAATCTGCCGCCGCGGTGACTGCGGCAGCTACAGCCGCTATGCCAGCACAGGCAGCGGCGCCAGCGGCGAGCGTAGCACCCAGTGCGATGTTTGCCGGGTCAGATGAGGAACGCGTAGAGCGCCGAGTGCCCATGACCCGACTGCGCGCCAGTGTGGCCAAGCGCTTGGTAGAGGCCCAGCAAAATGCCGCCATGCTCACCACCTTCAACGAAGTGGATATGCAGCCGATTATGCAGCTGCGCAAACGCTACCAAGGTGAATTTCAGGTCGCGCACAACGGGACCAAGCTCGGCTTTATGTCGTTTTTTGTGCGCGCAGCCACAGAAGCTCTGAAGCGTTTCCCGTCGGTCAATGCCAGTATTGACGGCAACGATATTGTGTATCACGGCTATTACGACATCGGTGTAGCGGTATCCACCGAGCGCGGCTTAGTGGTGCCGGTAGTGCGTGATGCTGATGCATTGAGTCTTGCGCAAATTGAAGACCAAATTATGGCCTACGGCGAAAAGGCTCGGGCGGGTAAGTTAGGGTTAGAAGACATGGCCGGAGGTACCTTTACCATTTCCAATGGCGGCATCTTCGGCTCCATGATGTCCACGCCGATTCTGAATCCGCCCCAAACTGGCGTGCTCGGTATGCATAACATTCAAGACCGCGCAGTGGTAATTGATGGCGAAATCGTGGTTCGGCCGATGATGTATCTGGCGCTGTCTTATGACCACCGTCTTATCGACGGTCGTGAGGCGGTACAGTTCTTGGTGGCGATTAAAGGCATGCTGGAAGATCCAGCGCGCATTCTGTTGGAGCTTTAATATGAGTAACTCCTACGACGTGATCGTGATCGGCGGCGGGCCTGCCGGATACCATGCGGCAATTCGTGCTGCCCAACTGGGTATGAATACCGCCTGCATCAACATGATGCTCGATAAAAACGACGAACCGGTACTCGGCGGCACCTGTTTGAACTGGGGCTGTATTCCTTCAAAGGCGTTGCTCGATGCCTCGCATAAGTTCGTTGAGGCGCAGCACGAGTTTGCCGCCATGGGGATAAAGACCGGCAAGGTTAGCGCCGACGTGCCACGCATGATTGAGCGGAAGGATGAGGTGATTGCCGGTCTAACCGGTGGTGTGGCGGCGTTATTCGAGGGCAATGGTGTTACCGCCTTGGCAGGTAAGGGTAGGCTCTACGCAAACCGCCAAGTAGGCTTCACCCCCCATGGTGGCGAAGAGCAGATGCTGCAAGCAGAGCATGTGATTTTAGCGCCAGGGTCGGTGCCCGTGGAGATTCCGCCTGCACCCCTAACCGATGACATCATCGTCGATTCCACCGGCGCGCTGGAATTTAAGCAGGCACCCAAGCGACTGGGTGTTATTGGTGCCGGCGTCATTGGCTTGGAGCTAGGCAGTGTGTGGAATCGTCTGGGCTCGGAAGCCATCGTACTGGAGGCCATGGACGAGTTCTTACCCATGGCAGATCACCGCATCTCCCGCGACGCTAAGCGTATTTTGACCAAGCAGGGTCTGGATATTCGAATGGGGGCACGAGTCACCGGCGCGGAGGTTAGGGGTACCGGTAAGGCCAAGCATGTAGTGGTGACCTATCAAGACAAGGATGGTGAGCACACCATTGAAGTGGACAAGCTCATTGTCGCCGTGGGACGTCGACCTTATACCGAAGGCCTGCTGGCGCCCGACTCTGGGGTCAATCTCGATGAACGCGGCTTTTTATACGTCAATGACCTGTGTGCTACGGATGCTACCAATGTATACGCGGTAGGCGACGTGGTGCGCGGTCCCATGTTGGCCCACAAGGGCATGGAAGAGGGCATTATGGTGGCTGAGCGCATTGCCGGTCATAAACCCTTGGTCAACTACGATACCGTGCCTAGCGTTATTTATACCCACCCTGAAATTGCTTGGGTTGGTAAAACGGAACAGCAACTCAAGGGCGATGGTGAAGACTTCAATGTAGGCAGCTTCCCATACGCTGCAAACGGCCGCGCGCTGGCTGCGGGCGAAAACGAAGGCATGATCCGGGTGATTGCCGATGCTCAAACGGACCGCATTTTGGGCGTGCACGTGATCGGCGCTCAAGCCTCGGAACTGATCGCCCAAGCGGTCATCAGTATGGAATTCAGTGCTTCCGCCGAGGATTTGGGGCTGATCATGTTTGCTCACCCAACCTTATCGGAAGGTATGCATGAAGCCGCTCTGAGCGCGCGCGGACAGGCCATTCATATGGTCAATCGAGTTAAGCGCTAAAAATTCACATTTATTGTTTCACTTTGTGAAACCAGCAACGGGAGAGAAAAAACGTTATGAATCTACACGAGTATCAGGCCAAGGGTCTGTTCGCGAATTACGGCCTACCCGTATCGGAAGGGTATGCGGTAGATACCGCGGATGAGGCCGTGGCAGCGGCACAAAAAATCGGCGGTGAGCGCTGGGTAGTCAAAGTGCAGGTTCATGCAGGCGGTCGAGGCAAAGCAGGGGGCGTCAAGCTAGCGGACTCTCTGGACGATATTCGTGCCTGTGCCGAGCACTGGATTGGCAAAAATCTGGTCACCATTCAGACCGATGAAAACGGCCAACCGGTAAGCAAAATATACGTGGAAAGCTGCACGGATATTGACCGAGAGCTGTATCTCAGTGCGGTCATTGATCGCGGCAGCCGACGCGTGGTGTTCATGGCCTCTACCGAGGGTGGGGTAGAAATCGAGCAGGTCGCCGAAGAAACACCGGAAAAAATCCTTCGCGCCAGCATTGATCCGGCTGTGGGTGCTCAGCCTTATCAAGGTCGAGAACTGGCCTTCAAGCTTGGCTTAGAAGGTCAGCAAATACGTCAGTTTACTAATCTTTTCATGGGCTTATCTAAGCTTTTTGAGGAATGTGATTGTTCTTTGCTGGAAATTAATCCGCTGGTGGTCACCAGCGATGGCGACATCCATTGTTTGGACGCCAAGATCAATATCGACGGCAATGCCCTGTATCGACAGCCGGCCATTGCTGAAATGAACGACCCAAGCCAGGAAGATGAGCGCGAAGCGCAGGCGGCTGAGTTCAGTCTTAACTATGTGGCGCTGGAAGGAAACATCGGCTGCATGGTTAACGGCGCAGGTCTGGCCATGGGTACCATGGACTTGGTTAAACTGCATGGCGGTAACCCAGCTAACTTCCTCGATGTGGGCGGTGGTGCGACCAAGGAAGCGGTAGCCGAGGCGTTCAAAATTATATTGTCGGACTCTGCGGTGAGGGCGGTGCTGATCAACATCTTTGGCGGCATCGTGAGCTGCGCCACCATTGCCGAAGGCATTATTGGTGCGGTGCAGGAGGTTGGTGTGGAAGTTCCCGTAGTCGTGCGCTTCGAGGGCAACAACTCGGCTCTGGGTCGGCAGACACTGGCGGACAGTGGCCTCAACATTATTCCCGGCGACTCCTTGGTCGATGCGGTCGAAAAAGCGGTAGCAGCGGCTGGAGGTCAAGCATGAGTATTCTGATCAATAAAGACACCAAGGTAATCTGCCAAGGTTTTACGGGCTCTCAAGGCACTTTGCACAGCGAACAGGCATTGGCCTATGGCACTCAGTTGGTTGGCGGCGTTACGCCGGGCAAGGGCGGTAGTAGCCACCTCGGCTTACCGGTTTTTGACACCGTTGCAGAGGCAGTGGCCGCAACCGGCGCGACAGCCAGCGTCATTTATGTGCCTGCCAGTTTTTGCAAAGACTCAATTTTAGAGGCGTTAAACGCTGGCATCGAACTAATTGTCTGCATTACCGAAGGCATTCCTACGCTGGATATGTTGGCCGTTAAAGCGCGCTTAGAGCAAAGTGGCGCACGCATGGTTGGCCCAAACTGCCCGGGCGTTATTACCCCCGGTGAGTGCAAAATTGGCATTATGCCCGGTGATATCCATCTGCCTGGCAAGGTCGGCATCGTGTCGCGTTCTGGCACCCTGACCTATGAGGCGGTGAAGCAAACTACCGATCGGGGTTTTGGCCAAAGCTCCTGTGTCGGTATTGGCGGCGACCCAATTCCCGGCAGTCACTTCATTGACGTGCTGGAATTGTTCGAGCAAGGCCCCGCTACCGAAGCGATTGTTATGGTGGGCGAGATCGGCGGCAACGCAGAGGAAGAGGCGGCTGCCTACATTAAGGCCAATGTGACCAAGCCCGTAGTGGGCTATATTGCCGGTGTTACCGCGCCACCGGGTAAGCGCATGGGTCACGCGGGTGCGATCATTGCCGGTGGAAAGGGTACGGCGGATGATAAATTTGCCGCGCTACAAGATGCCGGAGTGCGCACGGTGCGCAGCCTTGCCGAAATTGGCGACGCCTTGGCTGAAGTAACCGGCTGGAGCTAACGCCACAGGCGAGTGCCCACAGTTTCTGGCATGAATTTCAGGGGCGTTTAGCCCCTGAAACATGGACCGCAAGGGTCGCAAAGAAACGCTTGAAATTCCTCGTGTTACCCCCACATCTAGACGCAAGGCGAAACCGACCGGCGCAAGGGGAACAATACCAAATGAGCGATACGCAGAGCGAAACACAGTCCGAAACTCTCAATTGCCAAACCGAAGCCAAGCAGCTGTTGCAGCTGATGATTCACTCGCTGTATTCCAATCGCGAGATCTTCCTCCGCGAGCTGATTTCCAACGCTTCTGATGCCATCGATAAGCTGCGTTTTCGCTCGATCGAAGATGCCAGTTTGCTCGGCGATGACGCAGAATTTCGGATCGACATCAGCTTTGATAAAGACGCAGGGACCATGACCATCGCCGACAACGGCATTGGTATGTCCCGGGATGAGGTCATCGCGCACTTGGGCACCATTGCCAAATCCGGAACCGCAGAATTTCTCGCAAATTTAACGGGCGACCAAAAGTCTGACTCGCAGCTGATCGGGCAGTTTGGTGTTGGTTTCTACAGTGCCTTTATGGTGGCAAAAGAAGTGGAAGTTCTAACTCAAAGTGCGGCTGGCGGTGACGGTGTGCGCTGGCGCTCTACCGGCGAAGACGCCTACAGCCTCGATGCGGTAGAGGATTTACCCAGGGGCACCCAAGTGATCCTGCATTTGCAGGAGGATGCTCTGGAATATGCCGAAGATGCGCGCCTGCGACACATCGTCACGCGTTATTCAGACCACATTGGCGTGCCGGTGCGCATGTTTTCGACGCCGGGTTACGGCGCACCCGAGGACGAAGAGTTTGTACCGGAACTCGAAGCGGTGAATTCTGCTCAAGCCTTGTGGACGCGCTCCCGCTCGGAAGTAGAAGACGAGGAATACAAAGAATTCTATAAGCATGTGTCCCACGACTTTGAGGACCCGCTGAGTTGGAGTCATAACCGTGTTGAGGGCAAGTTTGAATACACTAGCCTCATCTATCTACCGAAACGAGCGCCCTTTGATCTGTACAATCGGGAGCTGCCGAAGGGTCTCAAACTGTATGTGCAGCGCGTCTTCATTATGGACGACGCCGATCAGTTTCTGCCCCTGTACCTGCGATTTGTTAAGGGCGTCATCGACTCCAATGACCTGCCGCTGAACGTGTCACGCGAAATCTTGCAGCAAGACGAACGCGTAACCTCCATTCGCAATGCGGTGACCAAGCGGGTGCTGAGTATGCTGGAAGATATGGCAAAGAAAGAGCCAGAGCAGTATCAGGCCTTCTGGGATGAGTTCGGCGAGGTGCTAAAAGAAGGCGCGGGCGAAGATTTTGCCAACCGCGCAGCCATTTCCAAGCTGCTGCGTTTTGCCTCTACTGCTGGCGACGGCAAGAACAAAAATGTCAGCCTAGAAGACTATCTAAAGCGCAAAAAAGACGATCAAGAGAGCATCTACTATATTTGCGCCGAAACTTTCGAGACCGCCAGTCGCAGCCCGCACCTCGAAATTTTTAAAGATAAAGGCGTGGAAGTGCTGCTCATGTTTGATCGGATCGACGAGTGGCTGATGAGTTCGCTCACAGAGTCGGAAGGGGTGCCCTTTGTCGACGTAATGCGCGGCGACGTCGCCTTGCCCGGCGAAGCAAAGCCCGAAGAAGACCAAGAGGACGAAGACGCCGAGGAACACCCCTTAGTTGAGCGCATACAGGCGGTAATTGGCGACAAGGTGGAGGGTGTTAGGCCTTCCAAACGCCTTACCGGCTCGCCCGCCTGCTTGGCGTTATCCGACTACGGTGTCGGCGTTCAAATGCGCAAAATTTTGGAGGCCAGCGGACAGTCCATGCCTGAGAGCAAGCCATTTTTTGAGTTCAACGCGGCACACCCCTTGTTGCATCGGCTAGACACGGAAGTGGACGAAGATCGTTTCGCAGAACTGGTGGAACTGCTGTTCGATCAAGCCAGCCTCGCCGAGGGCGGCACGCTGCAAGATCCCGCCACCTACGTAGAACGCATGAATCGACTGCTTATGGATCTACTGCCCGCCACCGATTAGTGGCATATCTATCTGTCCGGCAAGCCGTCACAATGGCTGCTTGTTAACAAATGGACCCGGTAGGGCCGGTTAAGCCGATGAACGTAGCGATTTTAGGTGGCGGCAACTTTGGTACCGCCATTGCCAACATCATCGCCCGCAACGGATACACCACGCATTTGTGGATGCGTGATGCTGAGCAGGTAGCGCAGACTCTTCAAGCTGGCGAAAACGTGCGCTATTTACCCGGTCATCGGCTAGAAGCCGGCGTGCTGCCAACGGCAGATTTGGGCTTCGCTACCGAATCTGCCGGGCTGGTTTTTGTTGCGGTACCCAGTGCTGGCTTTGCCTCGGTCTGCAGCGAAATGGCGCCCTATGTCAGCCCCACTGATGTCCTTATCAGCGCCACCAAGGGTATCGAGCCAAACGGCTTTCGATTGATGAGTCAGCTACTCAGCGACCTGACCTCGAGCCAACATGTCGGTGCAATTTCTGGCCCCAACTTGGCGGAGGAGATTGCCGAGCAGCAGTATGCGGGAACGGTAATTGCTACCCATCATCAGGAAGACGCGGTACTGGTGCAGAATGTTATGCGCAATGACACTCTTCGGGTATATGCCAGCGCTGATGTGTATGGCGTGGAATTGGGCGGCGCACTCAAAAACGTTTACGCCATCGTCTGTGGCTTGGCTGCTGGCTTAGCAGTTGGTCAAAATACCATCGGCCTGCTAATTACCCGAGCGCTGGCGGAAATGAGCCGCTTTGCCGTGTCCATGGGCGGCAACCCGTTTACCTTCCTTGGTCTCGCCGGCGTGGGGGATTTGCTCGTAACCTGCACTTCACCACTGAGCCGCAACCATCGGCTCGGCAGTTGCATTGCCCAAGGCATGTCGCTGGAGGAGGCGTCGGAATCGCTGGGCAAACTGGCCGAGGGCGTAAACACGCTGAGGCTGGTGCATGCTAAGAGTCACGAGCTTGAGGTGTATATGCCCTTGGTCGACGGTCTCTATCAGATTTTGTTTGAACAGCGCGAAATCGGTGAGGTGATACGTACGCTTATGGGTAATTCCGAGGGCGCAGATGTGGAATTTGTGGACCCATCGCGTTGGCAATAATCCCAACTTATCGCGTCGGTGAGGTAATCGAAAGCGTTTACCGACGCTTGGACCAAGCGCCGCTGAGCTATGGCCACGGCACCGACAATGCTTGGGACGAGGCTGTGTATCTGGTGTTAAGCGTGACCGGTTATGCAGACGATGAAGCCTCCTTGCAACAAGCGGTAGCGCCAACGGATTTCCAGCGCATAGAAGAACTCACCGACCAACGTATCCAAGCCCGGGCACCGCTAGCCCACCTGTTGGGCGCATGCCAGTTCATGGGCCAGCGCTTTTTGGTGCAACCAGGCGTCATGATCCCCCGATCCCCCATTGGCTATCTGCTAGGCGAGGCGTTAGCGGATTGGGTATCACCAGACATCACAAAGATTGTCGATCTTTGCGCTGGCGTCGGCTGTTTAGGCATTGT
>JAACDW010000078.1 GCA_009936775.1 Pseudomonadota bacterium | reverse complement strand
GCGACGGCAATCATCGACAACCCGTCGTTGATATTTTTCGTCGCCATGTTGAGACCGCGGATCTGAGCCGTCATGCGCTCTGCAATGGCAAAGCCAGCCGCGTCATCAGCAGCGGAGTTGATTTTTTTACCGGCAGCAAGGCGCTCCATAGCAGTTGCTAGCTCATTGCTAGACGCCGCTAGAGAACGCTGTGCGTTGAGAGATCCAACGTTGGTGTTGACGACCAAGCTCATACCGTAACTCCTAAAGTCACTGTACAAGCTGAGCCTCTATCCTGTTTAGGACCCCTCCAAAGCATTCAGAAGGTCAGCTAAATTGTTATTTTTAATGGCACACCCATGCCACTTCTTGCCCAAAATCGGCAAGACATTGCCGCTTTTAGTGGGTATCGGCACCACTTTGAGAAACTTTAGGTCGAATTTGGTCTTTATCCGATGTAATCCGCGGCTAGCAGCCCCCATCTACGCATCAGTAGCTAGCAATAGGCGCTGGCATTCAGGGTTGCTGAGGCTGTTATTCTGCTATGGACCTTCCAAATTGTACGAATTCAAACTACTCTTTTTGTTTGTCATTCAACGGTTAAGCATTTAATGGTTTCGTCGGCAGTTAGCAAAAACAAGTACTTCGGCGCCTTCTTGGCCTTAGCGATAACGGTACTCGGAGTGACGTTGCCGTTGACCTCAAACCAAGCGTTCACCTTGGACAAACAGTTTTATGACTTAACCGTTTGCAGAGGTCAGTTAGAGGCGAATACGTTATTTGACCTTCAAGTCGGTCTGGAGGAAGAAGATGCTGTCGCGGCGAACATACAACTGTATGTGTCAGTTTGGGCTACGCGTTTTTGGGAGCTATTGGAGACAAAAAAAATCAGACGTGAAGACTCACAGAAATATGACAGCATCCATTCACAAGCATTTGCAGCGATGATGAACGCCCTAGATCAGGAAACCTTTGATTCAGCGGAATACGAACAGCTGCTTGGCTGCAACACGTTGGTCATGAAACAAATGATGAAAAAGCGGATGCTGTTTGATGACGAGGCGTTCAAAAAGATGGCAGTAGCGATCCAAGACCAAGTTGTTGGGAATTACTGGATCATGATGGGCCTAGAGTATTGAAAAATTAGGTAGGCGGAAGGCTTGATAGTTGTCGGCCTGTTTTTCGCTTTCAGCTAAAGCTGCGCACTTGGATTCTCATCTACTCTTTGTCTCCACCAGAGAGCACTGTGTAGTCCCAGACAACAGCACGCATCAGTGCCAAAAAGGAGACCTGTGATGGTGTAATTTGACATCTAGCGGCTCGGCACCTTCACTGTGTTCTGCGTCCTCGCACCTACCAACTATCCCGAAAGATCACAGTGTTTTGCGCCTTATTTTCTCGATGCAGAAAAACCGACAGGGCTGCAATAGTGAATAAAACAACCCACGGCATAAGCTCAAATTGCGCACGCTTAATCATTAAGGCGGCGCCGAAAAAAACTAAAAAATTGCAAAAGGCCAGCATTGGCGCAACTGAGGACAGAGGGCGTTTGTGGCGCAAAAAATTGATGGAAAAAAAAGCTAAGCTTGCGAATGTCGCTGAACGAATCGCCAAGAAATGAGTCTCTGCTGGTTCATTTGTTATTGATAATTCGTGGATAAGCAGGTTTACGCCGAGTAACGGTAAAAATGCCGCTGTAGCCAGTAGGATGATAAGGCTGCCAAATATCAAATATGTCCCAATTCGCATGATTTAGTCCGCCGTCAATAGTGTGATTCAAAGCTTGGCAGGCGACAAAGTCTGCGCGGTCGCAACAAGGTAATCAAACCCCAGCACCAGACCGCTAAAGTTTCTCACCCACTTCTTGACGTGCTGCCAAGTCATCAGGTTAAGTCAGGTCAATAAAAACATGAACAGTAATTAGGAGTGAACTTATGCTGATCGCAGTTAGAGCGGAAGTTGAGGACGTCGAAACATGGCGCCAGGGGTTTAAAACCCACGGCGAACTATTCAAGCGCCAAGGCGTGTCGGTCGCATACATGGGGTCCACGGATGGGAACACAGTGATCAGCGTTTTCGATACGGACGATGTGGACGAGTTCATGAGAATTTTCAATGATCCTGCCACCGCCGAAGCGATGGCAAACGACAAGATCACTGGTGGTGTGGAGCTATTCGTTTTGGACGAGTCTTTCAGCCCGGTTTAGGACGGAATTGGCCTCAATCCGAACGCCTAAAAATCTTGAGAAGCGAGAATGCGATAGCTGATGGTTCCTTTGATTCTTACGCTTACGCTATCGCTTTACGCGAACTATCAACTCATTGCTCGGTTCAACTTTTAGTGTGGCCAGGTGATGGGAGCAGTCGACGGCGCCTACGAAACTCCTGCGAGCGGCGATGCAAAATTCAAACTGGGCGATATGGCTGACATTTGTTTTGTGAGGGGCTGGAACTGGAGCGAAGCCGTATCTTACTCACGCGAAAGTTGATTAGGTGCCTGCTTAGCTGAGTTAGCAGTGCGTTGTCTTTCGTTAATAGCTACTTCAGGGTATCGAACTTGCTGGCCGCGCTGACAGCGGATTTATCAAGCATTGCCCGTTACACTGGCCCCATTTCGAAGGGGAATTTCATGCAGGATTTTGCTGGCAAGGTCGCTGTGGTCACAGGAGCCGCGAGCGGTATCGGCAAGGCACTCACCGAAAAGTGCATCGCTGAAGGCATGCATGTGGTGATGGCGGATATTGAAGAAGCAGTGCTGGAGAGGACGGCTGCTGAATTGCAGGCCACCACGAACAACCAGGTTCTGCCCATTGTTACTAACGTGGCAATCGAAGCTGAACTGCGCAAGGTACGAGATGAAGCCGTGGAAAATCTGGGAGGCGTACACCTGCTTTTTAACAATGCCGGCGTTGGCGGCGGCGGCAATTCCTGGAACGCAAGCCAGAACGACTGGGACTGGGTGTTCGGCGTCAATCTGTGGAGCGTGATCTATGGTTTGCGCGTTTTCGTGCCACAGATGATTGCGCAGGAAACGCCTTGTCACGTCGTCAATACCGCCTCGATCGCTGGCATTATCGGTGGTAGCACCAACGCTCTGTATTCTGTTACCAAGCACGGTGTGGTTGCACTGACTGAAAACCTCTGCGTTGACCTAAAGGCGGAAAATACCAAAATTGGTTGCTCTGTCCTTTGCCCAGGCTTCGTTAACACTAATATTATCAACAGCGGCAGGAACCGGCCGGCAAACCTAGCCAACGCCGAAGAGCCGCAACCGCTGACGCCTGAAGACGAGCAGCGCATCGCCATGTTCCAGAAGATCCTCCGCCAAGGCATGCAGCCGGCGGAGATTGCCGATATCGTTTTCGATGCCATTCGAGCCGACCGGCTCTACATTCTGACGCACGATCACTTCGACGATATGATCAGCGCCCGCGCCGAGCACATGATTAACGGCACGAACCCGGTCATCGGCGATGCCGCTCTGGCGCACCTAGCGAAGCCAGCAGACTGATCGCAGGCTACCGAAAAGGAAGCCAAGAGTACCGATTAGACGCCGTGCGAGACGCCTCGGGTGATGCTGTGTGTTTGATTTAGTGCAGCGATATTTCGTGGTTAAAAGGGAGGCGTATGAAAATTGTGGCAACTGGCGGTGGCTTGGGTCGGTTTGCCGTGGAGCGGCTCAGCATTTGCCTGCAGCGTCGAGTGCAGCAGTAGCCGGTTACTCGGCTGCAGGATATTCAACCAGCAAAAGAGCCGCCATGGCGTCGTGCCATTTACTTCGATGCCATTGTCCGCATGTCACAGCGCCATGCACGACCAAACGAGGCTTGTTGTTCCGCGACCTCAGGCCTACCTTACCCACTGGTGGCTGTGCCCTGGCATTTAGCTAAACCTGTTGTGCGCGTATGCGTGCCGAAATGAGAAAAATTCGGCAGGTGATACGCGGCAACTGATTGCAATAGTAAGGAAGATTTGGATGATCAAATTACATGGGTTTTCGTCAAGCAACTACTACAATGTACCCAAGCTTGCGCTGCTAGAAAAAGGCGTCGAGTTCGAGGAAGTGCTTTCTTACACAGGGGTTGGGGCCAAGTATAAACCCGAGTATTTGGACAAAAGCCCCTTGGGCAAAGTACCAGCGCTAGAAACGCCAGAAGGTTTTATCAGCGAGTCGCGGGCCATTCTTGAATACATTGAGGCCATGTACCCATCAGAGCCCTTGCTACCGACGTCACCATTCGGGCGAGCTAAGGTTCAAGAGTTAGCTCAATTTATTGAGCTGTATTTTGAGTTGGCTGCGCGTCGCATGATCCCAAACCTGCTTTCCGGCACACAGCCGAGCCCCTCGGTGTTAAAAGAATTTGATACCAATATCCACAAAGCCACCGCTGCTTTGGCGAAGCTTTCCAGTTTCCAGTCATTTGCCTATGGAGACACCTTCTCCTTGGCCGATGTGGCGGCCATCCTGAATCTTCCAGTGGTGCGTGATGTCGGCAAACGTTTTTTGGACGAGGACCCTTTGTCCGCGGTGCCGGGGCTGGACGAGTATTGCGCGCAGATGGAAGAACGTCCTCATGTAAAGACCATTCGAGCAGACGCGAAAGCCGACAGTCCGGGTTTTATGGCACATCTCAAGGCGCTTTACGGCATCTGAGATTTTGCGGTGTGAGCGGGCTGTAGAATGTACAGCGTTAAGCGGCTGCGCTGGTTGTGGTGCCTTGCGTCCTGGCTTTGCAAAGAGTCTGGTTTGTTGAGTCGACTAGCAGCGTTGTTGTGCGAAGAAACAGCGGCCTATCGGATCGACGCTAAGACAAGACTTACAAACAGTGAGTTAGACGCTTTTGTCAGTTCTGGCGGCTGCGCCAGCGCCTTACTCTGGCTCGTCTTGTCCAAGTTGGAAAAGGCAGTCCCCTGGCTGTACTCGACCAGGGATACGTTTGCACAGGATGGTGCCTGTAAGTGGGAAAACCACTTGCTTGGCGTCTTCCCAGGGCGCCTCAGGTTGATGAATCCAGCCAGCGGTTTGGCCCTGTGTCACATCCGCGCCGATTTCGACGGCGGGTTCGAATAAACCCTCTTGGCGAGCGTATAGATAATTGTGTTTGCCCGTTAGGCGTAAGACCCTCGTTTGGCCAGGCGCACCTAAATTTGTTTCTTTTAAGATGCCGAATTCGGCCATTACACGTTCAATACCCTCTCTGGTGACCTTCAGTGCGTAAGGCGTGACGGTGCCAGAGCCCCCCATTTCTACGGTGACAGCTATCGTACCCTGCCGTCGCGCGGCCGCCGTCGACACGATGTCGCCAGTGCGCCTGAAATGCAGCGCAAAGGGCGCGGCAAACGCGCGGGTTAAGCGAAGAACTTCAGCCATCTCGCGTTCGTCCTCGCGGTCGCCGTATAGCACCGTAGGGACGTAATGTAAGGAACTGCCGCCGGAGTGCAGATCGATGGCGTAGTCCGCCATCTTCATGAGCACCGATTCGATGTAGTGCGCAATGATCTGCGTAACCGTACCGGCAGGGTCTCCGGGGAAACATCGATTCAAGTTGCCATCATCAATGGGCGACGTGCGGTGCCCGGCTTTCGCAGCTGGGAAATTAGCCATGGGCAACAGTAGGACCCGCCCACGAATCATCTCAGGTTGCAAGTCTTTGGCGAGTCTCGTAACTGCAACTTGTCCTTCATATTCGTCGCCGTGATTTCCTGCCATCAATAGGATTGTTGGGCCGCCCCCGTTCTTCACTTGGACGATCGGGATTGGGATCCAACCATACGCAGACCGATGCACCGAGTGTGGCAAACGCAAGTAACCTGTTTGCTTACCGTCCGCCTCGAAGTCGATTTCTGATGAAATGGGGGAGCGCATCAGTTGGTTCCACCTGGCATCGAGGCAAGCGATGCTCTGGGGTTCACAAAACTGCTCTTGCGGTCAATCAAATCGACTTCATCGGCTGAATTTGTGTGTACTTGGCGTCGCTCAGCTGCTGATCGATCTGCTTGGGGTGCCAGCAGGCTCTCTTGCTGTTCGGGTTTATGGGGGCTTGTAGCTGTTACATTTAACATTTGGGTATCCACCGCTTGGACGAGGGAGCAGAAAACCTTATATTCATCGAAGGTGACTGCCCAATGTTACCTGCCATTGTTTCACAAGTTTTGGTGCGGATGAGAGGATGACGAAAGACATAACCGAACAAGAACTCGCCGATGCCAGACAAATTTGGGGAGACGCTTTGATTGCCATCTCCAAAGCGTTTGAGCAAGAAGGTATCGATGCGGCCAGAGCGGTTGCTAACGATGCGCTCGATGCGGCTTATGGCTTTGAACTTGGGCAGGTTTTATTCAAGCCAACATTAGCCAGCGCAGAACAGACCTTTCGCACCACGCGAGACGGAGCTCTTGCATACTTCGTGGGTCATAGTGATGAGTATCCAGGCGACCGGGGGTTTGCTATCAAAGGCTGGCGCTCTGTCGTTTGTGAAACGGCTGCGAGTTTTATTCAGGGCGATGTCGCCATGTGGATGGGTTGGGTGACCTTCACCGACAAAAACGGAAACATCACTAAAGCGGACAAAAGCTGGGGTTACAAAAAGGATAAGGCAGGTACACTGCGCATCGTCCTGCATCATTCGTCGTTACCTTACCAACCAGAGTAAGCTTTGACCTAGAACCGCGACCACAACAAGTAATAGGGAGTCCTAACATTGCTTTCAAATGAAAATTTTACTGTCCGTCCTCTACCAACAATTGTGTTTAATAGAGGGGCGGCAAAAGACATAAACAACCACATCCAAGCGCTCGGTAAGAGTGCGGCTTTGATCGTGACCGACAAAAATCTGGCCGCCAGTGGAGTGCTCGACCCAATATTGGAGGCGCTTCGCGCGGCCAATCTATCTGTTGAAGTGTTTGACGGCGTTGAACCCAATCCGACTGATCTAAACGTCGAGGCTGGGGCTGAGAAGCTAAAAGAACTGGGTGACGCTGTTGTTGTGCCGATTGGCGGTGGGTCCTCGATGGACTGTGGTAAGTCGATTGCGCTTCTGGGCTCAAATCCAGGTACGGTCGAAGCGATGCAGGGCTCTCAACCCACCCCAGCGGCAGCCCCCGTTATTGCGGTTCCCACAACCGCTGGCACTGGGTCTGAGACAAACAATGCGTGTGTGATCACAAATACCCGCCTTGGCCGCAAGACTTACGTGATTCATCCAAGCATTACGCCTGCATTCTCAGTGCTTGATCCAGACCTCACCGTCGGCCTGCCAACCTACCCAACTGCTACCTGTGGGTTTGACGTGCTTACACACGCACTTGAGGCCTTTGTTTCGGTTGGTGCTAATGCGTATTCAGACACGATTGCGATTGAGGCCATTCGCAAAGTAGCGGATAACCTGCGAAAAGTTGTGGCTGACGGACAAGATATTGAAGCGCGCTCGCAGATGTTGCTCGGATCTGCCATGGCAGCGCAGGCATTTAATGTCACGGGTCTGGGGTCAGCCCACGGTACTGGACATGCGATTTCAGCCAGGCTCAACGCCGCGCATGGACAAACCCTCGCGACAATGCTGCCCCATGTGATGGAGTACAACATGTCTGTTCGCGAGGAAAAATACGCTGAAGTAGCACGTATTCTTGCCCCTTCAGGCCCGGCGACTGGCGTAGGTGCAATCGATGCAGTGCTGCAGTTGCGCAGCGACATAGGCATCGAGCGCTCGATT
>JAACDW010000285.1 GCA_009936775.1 Pseudomonadota bacterium | reverse complement strand
GCGGTTTTATGAGCTGGGTTCGCATATCACCCGCACCGAAGAGAGCCTGCAGAGCAACAGGCAGCGCCTCGCGCAGCTGCAACAAGAGCTGGTGCAAGCACGGCAGCGCAGCAGCGAAGCCGGCCAGCAGGCTGACGGTGACAACCAGCAAATCCAGCTCATGCAAACTGAGATGACTCAACTGCAGCCTCAAGTGCAGGTATTGGCCGAGGCGGACCACGCAGTGCAAGCCGAGTTGTCTGAGGCCGAGGAGCGAAATCTAGATTGGCAACGGCGTTGGGACGCGTTCAATGAAGAATTCTCCACCAACGAGCAAGAGGCTCAGGTGCAAACCTCGCGTATAGAATACCTGCAGCAGCTGATTACGCGGCTCGATTCCCGCGCTCACGAACTGGGCCGTATGGCTTCTGAGCAGCCGCAACAAGAAGGGCAGGTGGTTGAGCAGATGGCGCTTGAGATCGATGGTTTAGAGACCCAAAGCCGCTCTTTAGACGAAATAATGGCGGACTGCCGCCGTGATCTGGCGGCTGCACGGGAATCTACTCAGACTCTTGAACAAACCGTAGAGGGCGCTCGTGTGCAGGTGCAAGAACTGCGTCAGCAGGCGGCGAGTTTACAGGCCATTCAAGCTGCTGCCTTGAGCAGCAATGTGCCCGAAGCAGAAGACTGGATACGCGCCAACAGCCTGCAGGATGCGCAACGTCTGGGTCAGTTGCTGTTGGTGGTGCCGGGCTGGGAAGCGGCTGTGGAGTCGGTTTTTGGTCGTTTTATGCAGGCTCTGCAGGTCGATGATCTGGCAGATTTTGCGGACACACTGAGCGAACTGGCGGAAGGCGACTTAGCGCTTATCGAAGCGCACGGCGCTGATATCCCCGATGCCCGCAACGAAGCCTTGGCGCTGCCGTCGCTGCGCTCGCTGTTGGGCGCAGGGTCCTTGGCAGGAAGTTCGATTCTGCATGGCGTTTTTGCTGCCGAGTCTGCGGCAGTCGCTCTCAGTAAGCGGCATCAACTGGCACCTGGCCAAAGCATTATTACCCGCGAGGGCTTTTGGGTTGGCGCGGACTGGATGCGCGCGCTGCACGATTCCGATCAGGCTCAGGGCATTATCGAGCGCGGTCAACAAATCGAGTCGCTAGCTCTGCAAATAGAAGAAGCGGATGCCCAGTTGGCTACCGCCGTAGAGCAACGGCAAACCGTGCGCACACAGGTGCAGACCCTAGAGGCGAAACGTGAGGAGCTGCAGGGTCAGGCCAACGAACTGAATCAGGATCTCAGTGATCGTCGTACCGACCACGGCGTTACTCAGGTCAAACTCAAAGAAGCGGCAGCACGGCAGCAGCAAATTCGCAAAGAGCAGGAAGAAATCGCCCAACAGAAGGCGCAAGAGCAGGCGCGCCTGCAGCAAGCACAAAGTGCTTTCGCGGATGCGCAACATGTGCGAGCCGAGCAAACGGATCGACGAGCTGTTTTAGTGGCGCAGCGCGAACAGTTAGGCGAGCGCCTGCAGCTCAGCCGTGACGCGGCGCGGACAAGCCGCGATAAGTTCCACGCCGTGAACGTGCGTCTGGAGTCCGTGCAATCCCAGTTGAAGGGCAGTCTCACCGCCCGTGAGCGGGTGCTGGCCCAGCAGAGCCAGTTAGTTGAACAGATGGCTGCGATACAGCAGGGTATTGATGACAGCCAGAAGCCAATCCCTGATTTGGAAATCCGGCTCAAGGAACAGCTAAACTCGCGAGTTGGTATGCAAGACCAACTGCAACAGGTGCGCGGTGAGCTAGAGAGTTTGGAGGCCAACATCCGAGCGCTTGAGGGCCAGCGCAGCAATGCCGCTGACGCCGTGGTGAAAGTACGGGAGTCGCTAGAAAACGAGCGCGTGCAGCGTCAGGGGATGACGGTACAGGAAAGTAATTTGTTGGAACAGCTAGCCACTACCGGGCATGCGCTGGAACCAGTGGCCGAGGACATGCCAGCACAGGCAACCGAAGCAGGATGGGTAGAGGAAATAGAGCGTATGGCTCGGCGTATTCAGCGTCTGGGTGCGATCAACTTGGCGGCGATTGAAGAGTTTGATGCCGAGTCAGAGCGCAAAAATTATCTGGATGCACAGGCGACGGACCTTGAGCAGGCCCTAGATACACTGCTAGAAGTTATGGGCAAAATCGATAAAGAGACGAGGGTACGCTTTAAGGAAACTTTCGATGCGGTGAACACCAAGCTGGGAGAACTGTTCCCCAAAGTATTCGGCGGTGGCAGCGCGTCCTTAGAACTTACCGGTGACGATATGCTCGATACCGGAGTGTCGTTGATGGCGCGACCACCGGGTAAAAAGAATTCTTCGATTCATTTGTTATCTGGAGGCGAAAAGGCGATGACCGCGGTGGCCCTAATCTTCGCTATTTTCCACCTGAATCCCAGTCCGGTTTGCCTGCTCGATGAGGTCGACGCACCGCTCGATGACATGAATGTGTCTCGCTTTGCTGCGCTGATCCGCGAAATGTCGGATTCGGTACAGTTCCTGGTAATAACGCATAATAAAATCACCATGGAAATGGCGGACTACTTGATGGGGGTTACCATGCACGAGGCCGGGGTTTCGCGCTTGGTCTCGGTGGATGTGGACGCTGCGGCGGCATTGGCGATAGCCTAGCTTTGGGCGAGTTAGACAACCGATTGCGGAGCATGTTTTGGATACCAAAGATCTAATCATTATCGCAGGCAGTATTTTCTTTGTTCTGATCGTCGGCCATGGGCTTTGGGTTGCCCGTCGTGCGCGCAGGAACGACATTCGCATGGACATCGAGCCTTCTGATGGCAGCGGCGCGGCAACAAATGAGGGCGCATCGGCTGAGTTACCCAATGGTGGTGCGCGGGTAATAAGCCAAGCGCTGCGGACTGATGACGCGCAGGCCAAGGCGCGCGCTGGTGACGAAGGTCCGCTAGTGACGAGCGAATCCGCTGTTCGTAGTGAAAACCGCGCAGCGGCTGCAGCGAAGGTACCGCAAACCCAAGATTTGTTTGGCGATACGCAGCCTTTGGTGACCGAGAACCGCGCGACTAGCAGTACTACTGCCGGGCGCGCACAAGGTCCGGCAGCAAAGTCGTCGGTTTTATCGACCGCAGCGAACAATCCGGCTCAAGCGTCTGATTCGGGTACCAAGCCTAAGCAGGAACAAGCCGTGGTAGATCGACGACGCCAAGATCCGCAGCTGGAAGAACTGCTTATCCTTGGCGTAATGGCTAAGTCAAACCAATCCTTTGGCGGTGAAGAACTGATTGCTGCACTGCGCGGACAGGGCCTGAAATTTGGCGACATGGGTATTTTTCACCGGCTTGGCGACGACCAAGGCGAGCGGTTGTTTAGCGTGGCTAACGCAGTAGAACCCGGAACGTTCGATCTTTCTGACTTGCCGGCTCTGAGCACGCCGGGACTGACTTTTTTCATGCAACTGCCGGTACCCGGTGATGCACTGGAAACCTTGGAAGATATGATTCTGTCGGCACGTACCGTCGCGGCAGCCCTTGGCGGCGATGTCAAGGACGATACGATGAGTGCCCTCACTGGCCAGACTGTCGAACATATGAAGCAGCGCGTAGCCGACTTCGCGCGCAAGCAGTTAACGGCGTCCAGCGACGGGTAATGAGCCAGGCCACACCGACCAACGACTCCGTTATCCAACGTGTCATCCAGCTGCGCGAGGAGCTGAACCACCACCTACATCGCTATCATGTGCTCGATGCGCCGGAGCTTGCCGACGCCGAATACGACGCATTGTTTGATGAGTTAGTAGCGCTAGAGCGGGAGTATCCGAAACTGCAGTCCGCATCCTCGCCAACTCAGCGTGTGGGTGCGCCAGCACTAAGCCAATTCGACAAAGTGACCCATGCAAGGCCTATGCTGTCGCTGGATAAGGCGACAACGGAGCAAGAGCTGGAACAGTGGCTGCAGCGCTGCCGTAACCGTTTGGGCGAGGGCGAATTTACGCTGACCTGCGAGCCGAAAATTGATGGCGTAGCGGTTGCTCTGATTTATGAACAGGGCGAATTGACGCTGGCGGCGACCCGTGGCGACGGTAACGAGGGCGAGAATATTCTGGCCAACGTGCGCACCATTGGCTCAATTCCTCTGGCGCTCCAAGGTGACGACCTGCCACCGAAAATTGAGGTCCGGGGCGAAATTTATATTCCGTTAGACCGCTTCGACGCGTTCAACGCGCAAGCCATCGCGAATGGTGAAAAACCTATGGTCAATCCGCGCAACGGGGCGGCCGGTAGTTTGCGGCAGCTTGATAGCAAGATCACTGCAAGTCGGCCTTTGACGATGTTTTGCTACAGCCTCGGTGGCAGCGAGGGCGCTTGGCAGCCCAAAACTCAGGACGAAGTCCTAAGTAAGTTTGCTGCTTGGGGTCTACGTACCAATCCCGCCCTGGAGGTGGTAGAAGATCTGCCGCAATGCCTTGACTACATTGAACGGCTGGAACGGCGGCGTGATCACCTCGGCTATGAGATCGACGGCGTGGTTATAAAGGTCAATGATTTGGCCCAGCAGCAAAGTTTGGGCGCGGTAACGCGCAAGCCGCGCTGGGCAATCGCCTACAAGTTCGCTGCGCAAGAAGCCACCTCAGTGATCGAAGACGTGAGTTTTCAGGTGGGGCGTACTGGCGCGATAACGCCGGTCGCCCGTCTGCAGCCAACCTTTGTTGGTGGCGTAACCGTGACCAATGCAACGTTGCACAACATGGATGAAATAGCGCGGCTGGATCTACGTATCGGCGATCGCGTCATGATCCGTCGCGCTGGCGATGTCATACCTCAGGTTGCTGCAGTCATTACCAGCCAAAGACCGATCAATGCGCGTGCGGTAGCGCTGCCGACAGTTTGTCCATCATGCGGTAGTGCGACCCAGCGTATCGATGATGAAGTCGTCATGCGATGCAGCGCGCCCAGAGATCTGTGTCCTGCGCAGCGTAAGGAGGGCTTGAAGCACTTCGTTTCCCGCCTCGCGCTGGATGTTGCTGGACTCGGCGACAAGCTCATCGACCAACTGGTTGATCAGGGCTTGGTGAGCAACGCTGCAGACTTGTTCTTGCTGCAACGCGAACAACTGATTGAGCTCGAACGCATGGGCAGCAAATCTGCAGACAACCTGCTGCAGGCGCTGCAGCTGGCTAAGCAAACTACGCTGCCGCGTTTTATTTACGCCCTTGGCATTCGCGAAGTAGGCGAGGCCACCGCGGCGTCTTTAGCCCGACATTTTGGCGACATTGAAAGGCTCTTGAACGCGCCGGCGGAAAGCCTTGAGCAGGTGCCGGATGTTGGGCCCATTGTCGCGGCTTCCATCCATCAATTTTTTGCTCAGACCCAGCAGCGTGAGCTGGTAACAGCCTTGCAGCATGCCGGAGTGCACTGGCCCGCTGTGTCGGTAGTCGAACCAGATAGCCTGCCATTGGCCGGACAAACTTGGGTGCTTACCGGCACCCTAGAGGCACTGCCACGCAGCGAAGCCAAGCGTCAGCTGGT
>JAACDW010000008.1 GCA_009936775.1 Pseudomonadota bacterium | reverse complement strand
TTTGATGAGACAGATGCAGCGCAGATTTTCACAGACCATTGCAATCAGGGGTAGGGCAGCACAAAGGCACCACCTTTGTTATTGTCGACGTCCACGTAAAGACAAGCCGATCACTATGCATTGCAATTTCATCCTCGTGCCCGTGCGCGTTGTTTTATCCCTAAGTTTGTTAACAGCCAGCCATTGGATATTCGCCAGCGATAGCACGACCTATCAGGTTGACGGCATCAGCGCCGAAGCCGAAATCATTGTCGATCGGTATGGCGTGCCGCATATCTATGCCAACGATCATTACGATGTCTTTTTCGTGCAGGGTTTCAATGCCGCACGCGACCGCCTGTGGCAAATCGACCTATGGAAACGTCGCGGCTTGGGTCAGCTGGCGGAAATTCTAGGCGAGTCCTATGTGGCCCAAGACAAGGCGGCACGCATGTTTGTTTACCGTGGCGACATGTACGCCGAGTGGCTGGCGTACGGCAACGACGCGAAACGCATTGCCGAGTCTTTCACCGCCGGTATTAATGCCTTTATTGAGATCGCTGAGACCGATGCAGACTTAATGCCCGTTGAGTTCGGTCTGCTCGGTTACCAACCCAGCCGGTGGCACGCCGATGACGTCGTGCGCATACGCAGCAACGGACTGTGGCGCAATGTCATCAGCGAGGTATGGCGTGCCCTGCTTGCCTGCGCGGGCCAAGCAGCACTGGCAGCCCAATGGCTGAAACTGGAACCGACTTGGCAGACCCAAACCCCTGCGGGATTAGATCCATGCGTGATTCCCGACACCGTCCTAGACAACTATCTGCTAGCGACCGCGTCGGTAGATTTCGACGACCTCAGTCCAGCGCAACGCATGGCCAAGGTGCTAACCAAGACTGAGCGGGACGCCCACAAGCTCGACGTAGGCAGCAACAACTGGGTGGTCGCCGGGGCACGCACCACTACCGGTCGCCCAATTTTGGCCGACGACCCCCATCGCAGCCACGCGGTGCCATCGCTGCGCTATGTCGCACACCTAAATGGCCCGGGTATCAATGTTATTGGCGCTGGCGAACCAGCGCTGCCGGGTATCTCTATTGGCCACAACGATGAAATTGCTTTCGGCCTGACGATTTTCCCCATCGACCAAGAAGACCTGTACGTCTACCAGAAGAAGCGCGGCGGCTACCTTTACCGTGGCGACGTGGAGCCCTTCACACAGCGCAAAGAAACCGTCGCCGTGAAAGACGGCGAGGCACAAAGCGTGACGCTTAAATTTACCCGCCATGGCCCGATGGTTGCGGAACCCAAAACACACGCCTTTGCCGTGCGCGCCGCATGGCTGGAACCCGGCATGGCCCCCTACTTTGGCAGCATCGAATACATGCGCGCTAAGAACTTCCGCGAATTCGTAGCAGCGCTTAATCGCTGGGGCGCACCCTCAGAAAATCAGGTATACGCCGACACCGACGGCAACATCGGGTACAAACCCGCTGGCCGTTTTCCCAAGCGCGACAACTGGGACGGCCTAATGCCGGTGCCGGGCGACGGCCGCTACGAATGGGACGGCTATTTCGATATGGATGTACTGCCCGAGGAGTACAATCCAGAGCGCGGCTTCAGTGGCACCGCCAACGCCATGAGCCTGCCCGACGATTACCCAATTGAGACATACAAAGTCGGTTTTGAATGGTCGGCGCCTTGGCGCTACAAGCGGCTGTGGGAGTACCTTGATACCCCCAAACCGCATAGCATGCAGGACTCATTAGACCTGCAGCGTGACTACCATTCCGTGCTCGCGCGGCAGGTACTTGCGCTACTGCCCAACTTGGCCGAGACCAACGCCGACAGCGGTGGCGAGCTATTGGCCGCTTGGGATCAGCGGCTGGAAGCCGACAGCCCCGCTGCCGCGCTGTGGAGTGTTTGGTATAACCGACATTTAAACCCGGCCCTTGGCCGTTACCTAAGTCAGACGATGGCGCAAAGCGACACACCGCCTAGCGATAAACCACTGTCTACCCTGACGCTGCTCGAGGTGCTGGCAACCCCGGCAGGTCAGGCACAGGCGGTCATCAGTCTGCGCGAGGCGTGGGCTGCCACGGTGTCGTTACTCGGGGAAGATTCCGGCCAGTGGCAATGGGGCAAACTGCATCGTATGGTATTCGAGCATCCACTGCTGCAGCGAGTAGACGGCACACTAGCCGAGCAGATGCGCATTAAGGATTACCCCAGAGGCGGCAGCGCCAACACCACCAACAACACCAGTAGCGCAGACGACAGCTTCAACGTTCGCAGCGGCGCCTCGTTTCGGATGGTTGTCGACGTCGGTAATTGGGACGCTGCGCGTATGACCAACGCGCCGGGCCAGTCTGGTGATCCACGCTCCCCCTTCTACGACAATCTGCTGGAAAATTGGGCCACCGAAGGCCACGTGCCCATGTTATTCAGCAGAGAGAAGGT
>JAACDW010000284.1 GCA_009936775.1 Pseudomonadota bacterium | reverse complement strand
GTGCGAGAGAAGCCCCAATTAGGTCAATGTTCCGGTGGGCAGGCGATGTGATGACTACCGCAGAGCTGACAACATAAAGGCTTGGCGCTGCACCCTTACCGCGAGTACCTCGACGGTCGGTCGGTCTACGGCTTTGTTGAGTCCGCTGGGCAGCCCCGCTTGGGTAACTAAGGCATTGGCCCGAGCGAGCCGTGTCGTGGTGCTAAGATCTTGAGTGCGCGCGGCGAGTGTTTCGCGCAGGCGCTTGCCAGTTTGATCCTGATTGGCCTGCTGCACCGTGCTGGAATTAGCATTCAGGGCCTCGTAGGTACCTCGTGCGGGCAGGGACTTAGGCGCGCCGAGACGGACTCGATTGGCCGGGTTGTCCTGCGAGACTGAGATTGTGCTGGCGGTTATGGGCAAGGAGATCGTGTCACTTTTTGGCTCAAGCTGGGCAAAGTTTAGCCGATATTACCTACAAGGGTCCATGCAAGCGGCAAACCCTTGCCTGCGGAAATTTTTTACCAGCCCGAGCGTCCGGGTTCGCCTTTATATGGCCGAACAATCTCGTCGGTTACCCAACCGCCGTAAAAGCCGCCTGCTTGCGCCCGCACGGTTTCGCCTGCCACCACGCAGCGACATTCAGCGGGATAAAATGAGTACCAGCCCGCTACCTCGGCAAAGGCTTGAGCGGGCCTAGGGTAGCGCCAGGCCAAACGCTGGTCTGCATATGCGAAATATTCTGCCTGCCCTTTCCACTCGCAGTAGGATGCACCATCGACTTGAACTAAGGACACCTTTAAGGCTTCTGGCGGCAGATAAAATGTTGGCGGACTGGCTGTTTCCAGCACGCGTTTACTGTTATCGCAGGCAGCCACCAAGGTACCGTCTGCGGCGAACACCTGTACGTCACGATGATCGTCTACGATGGCCGGCGGGCGCGGATAGTCCCATACCGACTCTTCGCCAGCGCCTGGCACTGCGGCAAAGTCCGGGCGCTTTTGGCCTGTGAACTGCCAGCCATAGGTTTCGATTTCATCGGTCATTCGTGCGCACCATTTATCCCTCGCCAGTTAGGCTTAACAGCCGTGTTTAACTCCGGTCCTCGCGCCGCACCGGTTCAACGTTTGCCACCGATAGCAGCGATTCCACGCAGTCACGAATTGATTCGTCCATGGGGCGGAAGTTCACACCGGTAGCCTCGCGGATACGATCATTGCGCAGTTCGCACTGGGCCCATATAGCGCGCATCTCAGCCTCGCGGACCTGTATGCGTTGCGGAAACTCGTCAGTAACCTCGGGGGTAGCATGGCCGATTTCCGGCAACAAGCGGTCGATGGATGCACAAACGTCTTCGACGTTGCAGGTTTCTGTAGACCACGCAATGTAGCGCTCGCCGTTGCTCACATTGACATTTTCCAGCAGTCGGATATGGCATTCGGCATCATCTCGAACGTCAACGATCATCCATGGCCTGTAGGCGCCGGTTTGGTAATACTTACCGCGTAACATCATTTCAATATTGTGCTGCCAGGGCCCCATATCTTTCTGATGTGCTGACAAAATGGGGCCGACGTTGTCTGCAGGACAAACCCGAATGCAGTCCCAGCCGCCATGGTCGGCCGCCGCCTCGGTGAACATGCGCTCCAATGTTACCTTGCCCATTGAATAACCTTGACCGCGTTGCGGCGTGCGCTTCGGGCTTGCCTCATCGGGATAACGATCTTCATAAAACACGGGGCGGCGCACTAACTCCTGCAAATCTGCCTCAGAGATAATGGCCGCAACACTCGATGTGACAACCACACGATTCACGGTGCCTGAGTTGTTAATACTTTGGATGACATGCTCACAGACGTCTCGAATGTAGTCCTGATCGTCATAGCCACTCACATGGGAAACATGGCAGACACCCTGACAGCCGGCAAAAATGTCATCAAAACAACCGGCCTGATCGAGATCTGCCGAATGCAGTGTAAGGCGTCCAGAGGCGTAGCCGGGCATGGCGCGTAAGAAATCGGTTTTGCGTCCGTCATTGACATCGCGCACGCAGGCTCTGACCCGATAGCCCTTGGCCAACAGGCCCTTAACCACCCAACCACCAATAAAACCCGCGGCTCCGGTTACCGCAACCGTACTGCCTCTTGGAACTGGTGCCATGTTGCACTCCCTCTGCTTTTGTCGCCCACAATACCTGATCGACGGCAGGCTCACTATCAACGGCAGACATTTTCAGGGCCAAGATATCAGGACACGCATCAATGGCATTTCGTTGCAGGCTTTCCCTATAATACCCGGCGCTTTGACAATCCGACCCACACACTAGGAACAAGCATATGAGTAACAAAGTCGATTGGTATTACTTCCGCGGGGGATGAACCAGCTGTACTAAAGCATCCAAGTTTTTGGAAGCCAGTCAGATAGAGATTAGCGAGACCATTCCAGCCAGTCGTAAACTGCAGCGCGAAGACGCCGCCGCGTTACTGGCTAAGGCTAAAACCATGGTGGTTTCCAAGGGTAAGAAAGTGACCGAATTCGCCGGCGGCAGTAAGGCCACCGATGCCGCTGTCGATGCCATGCTAGGCAGCACTGGTAACCTTCGAGCCCCGACCGCAGTTGTCGGCAAGCACATTATTGTAGGGTTCAACGAAGACACCTACAGCGCTGCGCTGAAATAAGAGAACGCGGCCTGTTGCGGCGGGCCGCTGACTTCTAAAATGGCCTAATTACCTGCTCGAAGCGCCTAGGAGAAATCCATGAATGTAACTGAAGCTGTCGCCGCGCGACGCTCGATTCGCTCGTTTTTAGACACTCCAGTCAGCGATACACTGCTACGAGAACTGTTAGAAAAATCTGCCCGCGCGCCTTCCGGCGGCAACGTACAACCTTGGCAAGTTCAGGTAATCAACGGTACGCGGACGCAAGATTTTTTGCAGCATCTACAAAATCAAGAACTGCGGGAACAGCCAGCCTATGACATCTACCCCAAGGACTTACCGTCACCCTATCGCGACAGCCGCTTCAAAGTCGGCGAGGACATGTATGGTCTGTTGGGAATACCGCGAGAGGACAAAGCAGCGCGGTTTGCGCATTTAGCGCGCAACTACGAGTTTTTTGGTGCGCCTGCCGCTTTCTTCTGTCTCATCGACAAATCCATGGGCCCGCCGCAGTGGTCTGACCTTGGCATGTTTCTGCAAACCTTTATGTTGTTGGCGCAAGAAGCCGGCGTCGACACCTGTGCCCAAGAGGCTTGGGCTACGCGCCCCAATGCAGTGACGTCGTTTTTGCAAACCCCGGACAACCTAATGCTGTTCTGCGGCATGGCCATTGGCTACCGCGATCCGCAAGCACCGGTCAACACACTGGTTGCCGATCGTATGCCGCTGGAAAGCTGGGCGACCTTTGTCTAGCTTGGCCGCGCGCCTGGGAGCGGCGCGCTAACTGAAGCGCCGCGCCCCATGCAAACAGGTCAGCGCGTCTGAACTGCGCACACTAAATCGCCGGTCCAACACACCAGAGACAAAGTGCCAGCGACTGCGCGTCGCTTGGGGTGTGAGGGTGACCTCACTCCAGCCACGATCGCTTACATCCACACTGACAAGCCCGGGACTGGCGGCTTGCATGGCTGCTGCCAGTTCATCCGGCGTTCCGGGCACATAGCTCTCCATGCCCGGGCTGGTGATTGCTGGGGTGCCAATTTCAACGCCCACCGGGCGCTGCCGGGTATCGCTTAGGTTAAAGGCCCAAGCGTTATGTGTGTCACCGGCCAAGGTAATGGTATTGGCTCCGGCGTCCGCGAGCATCTGCATCACGCGGTCGCGGCAAGCCGGATAGCCGTCCCAAGCGTCCAGATTCAAAGGCATGCCCTGGTCACCCAGTTCCTGCATCAGGGCAATGTACTGGCGCTCCTCCGGCGGCATTTTGGGGTCATCAAAGGCGCCTGTATCGATTTTGGGGATGCCCACATTTGCCATCAGAACCTGCTGCCCGAGTACCTGCCAATTGGCGCCTCGAGCGACGCTGTCGGCAACCGCCCGAGCCAACCACTGCTCTTGCTGAGATCCGAGCAAATCGCGGCTAGGGTCTTGCAGGCGCTGAGCAATAAAGGCCGCACCGTCGGGTACCGGTGCTTGTTGCGCGTCGGTTACCGGGTGATAGAGCATATCTGCTGCATAGGTCAGCTGTTGGTCACGGCCGACAATACGAGTATCGAGCATCAGCAAGTCCGCTAAGTCGCCGATGGCAAAGTGACGATAAATGGGTCCCTGATCTGTCAAAGCAGGTGTCCGAATAGGCATCCACTCGTGATAGGCCTGTCGCGCTGCCTGCAGCCGCTGGGCAAAATCGCCCTCGTCTTCGGAATGGTTCTCTGCACCACTGTGCCAGGTATCGTCGGCGATCTCGTGATCGTCCCAGACACAAATGAAGGGATGTCGCTGATGCACAGCTTGTAAATCCGGGTCACTGCGATAGACACCATAACGAGTTCGGTAGTCTTCCAGCGCGAGCATTTCTCCAGCGGGCAAAACATGACGACCGAGGCTGTTTAGCGCATAGTCGTCGGCGTACTCACCGTCTGGGTACTCGTAAAGGTAATCGCCTAGGTGCAATACCAAATCCAAATCGCTATCGGCCATATGCCGGTAGGCGTTGAAATAGCCTTGGGGATAGTTCGAACAGGATGCGACACCAATGCGAAATTCTTCGACGCCGCCAATGGGCAGGGTTTTGGTGCGACCGGTATCGCTGACAACCCCAAGGGCAGAAAAACGATAAAAATAGGCCTGCCCCGGCTGCAAGCCAGAGGCATCGACTTTCACCGTATAATCTTGCGTGATTTGGGCTTTGGATTCCCCAGCCGCAACCACCTGACTGAAGGCGGCATCCCTCGCCACCTGCCAAAACACCGTCAGCAGCGCTTCTGCCCGACGCGGTACCACCCGTGTCCATAGGATGACTCGATGCTGTAGCGGATCGCCACTGGCAACGCCGTGAGTGAAGTAAGCTGGTGCCTTACCAGCCATGGCGTGCCCTCGGCTCGGTAGCCCACCGCCTGCAGCCATGGCGCTGATACCCAGACCCTGCAGCAGCCGCCGACGGCCAATACCCTGCACCCGTTCACCTTGAACCTTGGTTCGCATCACCCCCCCTTGCACTACTGTGGCCATCCTACCCAGTCAGCAGAGTATCGCTAGCGGATGTATCGTTTTTCTGACATCTTCCTTAAGAACTGTGACAGCGTAGGCATTAGGCTCCGCGAGCCAAACTCATCACATCTAAAAAGTCTGGAATGCGCATGCCCAACTGAAAAAAGCCCTTGCTGGCATGCGGCCAAACCAAGCGGTCATAGTCGCGCATTTGCAGCTGTAGGCCGATGCCCTTCGCCGCTAGCGGCTCGCGTAACGCCTCGACGCGCAGGCGAGCCGGGCCCATGGGCTGGTAGGCACAGATCACCTCGTCCATGCCCTGCTCGACGAGCCAGTCGATTAATGCTGTTTCATCGAGTGCCTTGGGGGCAACTGTGGGCAACGTATCGCTCCATCCATGTTGCTGTCGCTGCAGGGCATCGCTGAGTGCAGCATCAACGAAACCTCTAACGAGGGGACTGCTAGGCGCCAGCGCGCTGCGCGGCGACGGACTCATGGCGACACAACCTGCCGGGGTCTGGGCGGGTCGCCAGGTCAAATCTTCTTCTGTCAGTAACAGGGCTCTACGACCGCGCTTGCCCGGCGCGCAGCCAGTCTTGGCGTTTTCTGGCGCTGGCCAGGCAATTGGCGTTTTCTGCAGCACCTGCTCTGGCAGCTTTTCAGGCAGGTTGAAGGTGTGGGTCGCGAGTCGGTGTAGCCCCAACTGCTGATCGGTGGACGCCCCCAAACGCAATGCGGCGCAGGTGCGTATATTCTTCGGCGTTGCTAAGTACGTCTTCCCTGCCGTGTGCAGGCCTGCAACCCAGCGCCACCCAAGCGTGTTGCTGGCAGGATCACCGTCGATCAGGTGACGCACGAAGTAGTCGGCCCCGAGTTCCCAAGGCAGACGCAAAGTAAAGATCCAAATCGAGGCAAACCACATGCGTGCGTGGTTGTGCAAATAACCGGTTTGCTCTAACTCTGCACACCAATCATTGAACAGCCCAACATCGGTCTGCCCTGCCAGTGCGCGCTCATAGTTTTCGTTGCTGTGCTTGCTCTCCTGTACGCGCTGCAGACACATTGGCAACTGGCGCTGGTACTCGGGCCAAAGCAGATTGCGGTGTTCGAGCCAACCTTTCCAGTAGGAGCGCCAGAACACTTCCTGAATGAACTTGAAGGCAGCGTTGTGCGAGTGATGCCTCAGCACGGTTTGTAACACCTCTGCTTCATCAATCATGCGATGACGTAGGTAGGGCGACAACATCGACACATGGATATGCTTGCCGATGCCAAAATCCGAATTTCGGTGGTTTTGATAGGCCTTACCCGCATTGGGCATGAACGCCAGCAGCCGCTGCAGGCCTTGTTCTCGGGTTGGCCCGAGAGCGGAGTCGCCCGTGCCCCGCAGCTTCCAAGACGTATTTTCTGGCTGCTCGTCAAATGACGCTTGTCGCATGCTGCCGCTCCTGTTGCGTGTTCGCGCCCAGAGAATGAGGGGAAAAAGGCGCCAAACCATGTCTTGTCATGGCTTTGTCTACTTGTCAGCTGGGCGCGAATGAGACAAAACTGACCCGTAACGGTAACGTCGGGCT
>JAACDW010000077.1 GCA_009936775.1 Pseudomonadota bacterium | reverse complement strand
GTTGGGGTAAGACCTAGGGCCGCAAAGTTTGCGGTAGACGCACCAAGGGCTCGAAAGTTGTCTGGATGAATGAAGGCATTGAACAGGTTGGCCAGCGCCGCGCAGCCGAGAATGGCCAACCAGCCCACACCGGAGCCCAAGTAGCGGGCGACAAAGAAGCCAAACAAACTGCCAAACAAACTGTTGCTGAGAATGTGTTCAAGGCCACCGTGCAAGGTGAGCGCGGTAATGCCCCGCCACCATTGGCCCTCGCGCACGGCCTCACTGTGTAGTACCCCAGCCTCAACCAGCGGGCCATCCGCAAAACCCTGTAAGGCAGGCACCGCCCAAATGACGGCGAGAAAGCCCAGCACCCCGGGCCAGCCGCTGTCGACAAAGGGCACCTGTGTCTGCATCGGGGGCGGCTTGCTGTTTTCCTGCCAATAGGCGGTCAGCTCATGGTGAGCGCGGGCTTGCTGGTCGGCGGGCACCATAACGGAATAAGGCGAGGTGGTGGCGTTCATGTCGACTCGATGCGCGATTTTCACCGCGAGCAGCACCAGACTGGCGTCTGTGATCAGTCGCTGGTCTTCGGCGCGAAATACTGCAACCCAAGGGGCTTGTTCCTCAGTCATAGACCAAGGGTAGCAGGGTTATTAGCGTTGGGAAAAAACCGCCGGATGGGTTTCGACGTTGTGGAAGGCTAGGGTCTGCACTTCGCTGTAGAGGTAGTCTGTAAGCGCTTGCCGGGTGTCAAATTGACTCAGGGATGCCCAGTCCAACGTGTCACCAACGACCGCATCTAGCGGCTTACCGAAGCGGTTGCGCGCTTCGCTAAGCATTAGCGCCATGCGCAGTGGCTCGGCAATGTGTGAGGCCAGGTGAAAAGCACGGCGATTGCGACCGGGAAAATACACTGGTACCACGCTCGCCTCAGCGTCGCGAATCAGCTTTGCAGCAAAGGTTGTCCATGGTGCATCGACGACAGCGCCGAAGCCTTTTTTGTCCGCGGTGGAAACGAAGCCCGAGGGGAAAATCAAAATCGGGATGTTTTGCTCTAAGCAGTCTTGGGCGACGTTTTTTACTCGGATGTTGTTCTTGATGGCCTGCTTGGTGGGATTGAAGTCTATCGGCAGAAAATAGGGCGCCAAGTCTTTGTCTTGGCACAGCAGCGAGTGAATGAGAATGCGGAAATCACCGCGGGCCTGCAGCGCCATGTCGCACAGCGCCATGCCGTCCACGATGCCGAAAGGATGATTGGCGACAAAGACTAGGGGGCCGCTGACGGGAATAGCGCCTAAATCGGCGCCGGCGTAGCGGCGTTCAATGCGCGTATTGGTGAAGGCTTCGGCAAAGAAATTTGCAATGTCGAAGGGGCCTAGCTTCAGATCCTTGTAGATGGACTCGATATGATCCCGCCCAAACAGGCGTTCTATAGAGGAAATGACTTGGCGGGTTAACCATGGATCGTCGGGTTGCACATAGGAAATTTTCGGCTCTTCACGCAAGTAGGAGACAAATGCTGGGTCTAACTCGGGCGTTGGCATAGCGGTGATCCAAACCGTTTGAAGGCGAAAGGTTAGCGTGTTGTGTCACCAATGGGTATGCGCGGATGGTGAAATATTTATGACGCTGGCTGCTGTTGTTCGAGGACAGATCTTTCTGACTAAGTTTTGACTTGCGCGAGATTACTGACGATGGGGTTGCAAAACGGCCGTCAGTTGCCAATATAGCGTCATTGCCCCACAGTGGGGTCGAACAAACGCGCAAAAGCGGCGAGTTACTGCAAGTGACCGCCGCGTTAGCACAAAGTTAATACAGGTGGGAATAATGGAACAAAGATCTATGCATCGGGCGTCGGTAGCGAGTCTGTCTACGCTGGAAACCAACAAAGTATTGAAAAATACCTACATGCTGCTGGCGGCCACACTGGGCTTTAGTGCATTGATGGCGGGTCTGGCGATGGCCCTAAACGTGGGCATAGGTGCTTATCTGATTTGTCTGGGCGCCTCCATGGTACTGGGGATGTTCGTACTGCCGCGTACTGCGAACTCAGGGGCCGGTCTAGGCGTTATTTTCCTGGTGACGGGATTGCTTGGCTTTGGTCTCGGGCCAGTTGTTAGCTACTATCTTGCGTTTTCCAACGGCGCCCAGTTGGTCAGCACTGCGTTAGGTGGCACGGCGGTAATCTTCCTGGGTCTTGCCGGTTACGCCATGACCTCAAAGCGCGACTTCTCCTTTATGGGCGGCTTTGTCGCCATTGGCTTGATGGTGATGATTGTTGGCATGATTGCCAACTTCTTCCTGCAGATGCCGCTAATGGCAGTAGTAATCTCCGGTGGCATCATCTTGTTGATGAGCGCACTGATTTTGATGCAGATTGGCTCCATCGTGAACGGCGGTGAAACCAACTACATCATGGCGACCTATAGCCTGTACCTGAGCATCTTCAACATCTTCATCAGCCTGCTGCAGCTGTTGGGCATGTTTGGTAGCGACGACTAGCAGCGACGACTACTCCAGGGCTCGCCCGACGCAGCAAATTCTAATTTGCTGACATCAAACCCGGCTGGGGCTTCGCTGCGCGAAGGCTGAGTCGGGTTTTTTAATGGGCTTAATAGTGCGGGGATAAGACATGGAATGGATGCAAATTTTGGCCTTGGTAGCGGGTGGCATGATGCTCTTCGCCCTGTGGCCAATGTACAAGAACTGGCGCGCCAATCCGGTGCAAGCGCAGCCCGGCGACTGGTCTACGGCGGTTTTTCTGCTGGGTCTGGTACTGCTCTTTGTACTGCTGCTGATCTGGTCAGTGCAGTGACTTTTACTTGCCGGTGAGCGCGGCATAAACCTTGGTGAGCTGGTCCGGCAAATCTTCCATCTCTTCGATCACCATGTAGCGCTCGCCGGGGCACATGCGCTTGAGATAGTCATGGCCTGACTTATCAACGGTCATACAAAACGTCTCAACACCTTTCTGCTGGCTTTCCAGCAGCGCGCGGGCAGTGTCCTCCACGCCGTAGTCATGATTGCCGCGCACCGGCCCGTAATCGCAGTCTTGAGGGAAGCCGTCGCTTATCACCATCAATACCTTCATGGCGCTACCGCTGCCCGTGAGTTTTTGCGTAGCGTGCCTTATCGCTGGCCCCATACGGGTAGAACCCTTTGGTGACATGGCCGCGATGCTCGCTAGCGTGGTCTGGGAGAAGGCGTCATCTGGCTCCTTGGCGATGAACAGTTCGACATTGTCCTTGCTATAGCCCGAGAAGCCGTAGATTGCGTAGCTGTCGCCCAATGCTTCCAGCGCTGCGGCCATAACCACCATGGCCTCGCGTTCTAGATCAATAATTTTGCGCCCCGGTGCGTCAGGTTCTTCCTCGATGTCGTCAAAAGTGGCATACCAGCCTGCCCGGGTCTCGGCCTCGTCTGCCTCGTAATTGGACCAATCCTTCGGTTCCGGAGGATGAATGGGGTCGTCGGTGGAAGCCGATAAATCGACCAAGAAAATGGCGCTGACATCGCGTTGCACGCGCTCTTTGCGCGAGTACACTCGCTCGTTCGGGCTTTGCCCGGCGCGAATATCCTGACGGGCCTCAATTACCGCATCCAGATCCAACTCGTCGCCGTCTTGTACTCGTCGGATGCGCTCAAGGCCGGTGGGACGAATCTGCTCGAGGCGACGCTGAACGGTGTTTTTGTAGGCGCGAATCACCGCTTTCAGCGGTGCGATGTCTTCTGCGGAGCCGGGCTCTAAGGGCTGCTCAAACACCCGGCACCAAGCGCGCAGATAGGTTTGGTTAAGGTGGTCCCACTCGTCATAACGAAAGCTGCGCGTATCACCTTGTGTGCCACCCAGTGCATGGGCAATGGCCGAGCGCTCCATGTCGACCCGCCGCTTCAACGTGTCGCGATCGTCTTTCAGCTCTTTGATTTCTATATCGATCTGGCGCTGACTGCCGTCGCCTGCATCACCATAGACCGCTTCGCGTTCTTCGCCAGTAGGGGTATCCATGGCCATGGATTGATTGAGTTGCTCGTTAATGTCCTCGAGTTCTTCCTGCCACTCCTCTACGCGCTGTTCCCGGTTCAACCAATCCACCAGCGATTCGTCGTTATTTCGATATTCCCCTTGCTCTAGCGCATAACGCGACAATACCGCGTCGTAGTGCCGGCACAGTGCCCCCACGCTGTGGTAGACCGACTCGGCGTGTTCAGCCTGCTCAGCAAGCGTCGCATGCAGCTCCCGCTCCACCGCGCCGTCGGCAAGACTCAGCCCCTCGCCCATACGCCAACGCCTGGCTTGGGACAGTAAATCGGTAGCGGTGTGGGCAGCCAGCTGGTGCGAGTGATACTCCTTTAGGTGCTTGGTCAGGCCCGGATATTGGCGCTGCAGGTGCTGCTGTATGCGTGCTTCTTCAAACAGCAGGAATAGGTCTTCGGCCAGTGTAGGCTGACTGAAACAGTCGAACAGCAGGCGAAAGTCGCCAACCCGGGGGCCTGCATTAGGATCGTGGGTGTAGCGGTCGGCCAGTTGCGGCAGTCGCTGCAGGGCGGTTTGCAGACGGAACGCTAGGGTATCGCATTCGCGCAAGCCGATTTGCTCCATCACCAGTACGCGATAGGCGGAAGCCTGTTCGGCCTCGACGCACTCGGGTAGAAACAGGGTATCGCTGTTTTGCCCCCCGGCCTCGACGTTGAGCTTGAGCCTTGGATTGGCGGCGAATTCTTGGCTGCTGCGAATGTGCAGATAGCGACCGGCTATGCCTTCGGCAAACAGCGCCAGAGCGGCTTCAACATCGGCTAGCCACACCGTTGGCACCGCGCTATCGGCCGCGTTGGCGGCATCCACTGTCATGCGCTCAGCCCAGCCTAGGGCAAGATCACGTCGACGATATCCGCGACTGCCTGTTGCACGCTGGCGTCATCGGAAATGGCGCTGATAATCGACGCCGTGGCGGCGCGGCGCGGTTGAATACCCGCAGCAATCAATTCGCCTGTGTAAATCAGCAGGCGTGTGCTTACGCCCTCCTCGAAACCGTGCTGTTTGAGGTTACGTACGCGCTCGCCGATCACCGC
>JAACDW010000283.1 GCA_009936775.1 Pseudomonadota bacterium | reverse complement strand
GCAGCGATGAACTGCGCGCCTATCTCCAAACCTTCGCCAACGCAGACACCCTGCGCGAGCGCATCGAATTTAATGCCAGGGTAACCACCGCACGATGGCAGGCCGAAGAGCGCCAGTGGCTGGTGGATATCGAGTGCAGCACCGGTAATCGTCGCGAAGCTTGGGATATCGTGGTCGCTGCTACCGGGCACTTTAACGAACCGCGCGGACCCATGTTCGCAGGCGAGGACGCGTTCACTGGCAAGCTGGTGCACACCGCGCGTGGGCCCGCGGATTTAGACCTCAGTGGCAAGCGCGTCGCCGTCGTTGGCACGGGTGCATCGTCCATGCAGCTTGTGCCTACCATTGCCGATAAGGTGGCCTCGTTAACCATTTTTCAGCGCACGGCCCAGTGGGCGCGACCAGTTCCCGAATACAAACAGGCCGTGGACGCGCGCTCGGCTTGGTTGTTCCGACACGTGCCAATGTACGACCGCTGGTACCGCTTCGCGCAGATGTGGCGCTATGGCGATGGTCTGCTGCGCTTTCTGCGCCGTGACCCTGATTGGGAACAACCTGAGCGTGCTATGAACCGAGTCAACGAGCGCCACCGAGTCGAAATTGAAGACTATATCCGCACCGAACTGGCGGGCGACGCAGCGCTGATCGAAAAGTGCATGCCCGACTACCCGCCCTTCGCCAAACGAATTCTGATTGATAACGGTTGGTACTCGACGTTGCGTAAACCCCATGTCGCCTTGGTCACCGAGGCGATAACCAATTTACAGGCGTCGGGCATACGAACCGCAGACGGCAGCGACCACGAGTTTGATGTCATTATTTACGCCACCGGCTTTGACGTAACCAATTTGGCCGCACGCATCGACTTTCGCGGTATCGACAATTTTTCACTGGCGCAAGATTGGGCCAACGATAACCCACGAGCCTTGCTTGGCATGACCGTGCCGCAGTTCCCCAATCTGTTCATTTTGTATGGTCCCAACACCAATATGGGCCACGGGGGCAGTGGTTTGTGGCTGGCCGAAACGCAGGGCCGGTATGTATTGGATCGGCTGCAGGACATGGTGCGGTTAAATCTTGCAACCTTTAACTGCAAGGCCGAGCAGCGTGATACCTACACGCAACGTATTGACGAACTGCACAGCGAACTGATTTGGACTCACCCAGGCACTCGTACCTATTACCGCACCAAGCACGGCCATGTGCGCTCGCCCATGCCGTTTCGCCTTGTCGACTACTGGCAGATGACCCGCTCTCGCGGCATTGAGGACTTTGACACCACCAGCCGGGCTACCTAGCAACCGACCCTTAGCGCGCACCGCTACACGATAGCGGCTGTCATGCCGGGCCGGGGTCTGATGGACTAAAACGGCAACTTTTAGCTCACATTTCCACCACTTCTCCATATTTCATTTGGCCCGAAAAGCCACAGATTTTTTCCCGAAAAAAGCGCACATAGCGCTTGGTGGTCGATTTTCTCGATTTATTTTGTCAATAAAATCAGAGGACTATCCCGATATAAGACTTCAAAATTGCAAGTCGCCGAAGATCAAAGCGTGCTTCGCCGATTCAAATATCGACAATTTTGCGACAGTCAGCTTTCACGGCACATTCATTTTCTCGCACCTATTCTATATTGGCTCCGAGTACTCCGTTTCAGGCCTTGTGTCTGGGCGTTTTGGCAGTGTCTTGGCGGGGCCTTTTTGGCTCTAAAAGTTCAGTACTCATTTCGGGCAAAAGTTTTCCCGCAGTCGATTGGTCAAGATCGACATTTGATTGGATGGTGCAGTTGGCTGGTGTTCGTGAAACTCCTTTGACTCTCTCCCCAATAGCAGCCTCGAGGTGCTGTCAGGGTGTCAGAGAATTCTTGAGGTTCATGAAGGCGGGTACGCCGGGCGATTGATAACTTAACGTTAAGGAGAGAGGAATGTTAGACCCGCAAGATTATGTAGGCGTCACTTTCTGGATCATTTCAGCGGCCATGGTTGCCGCAACCTACTTTTTCACTGTTGAACGCGATCGCGCGGTAGGCAAGTGGAAAACCTCACTGACCGTTGCCGCCATGGTGACCGGTATCGCTGCAATTCACTACTTCTACATGCGTGGAGTATGGATTGAAACTAACGCCAGCCCGACCGTATTCCGATACGTTGACTGGTTGTTGACCGTGCCGCTGCAGATTGTCGAGTTCTACTTGATTCTCGCGGCCATTGCAGTTGTTCGCGCAGCCTTGTTCTGGAAGCTTTTGATCGCATCACTTGTGATGTTGGTTTTTGGCTACTTGGGCGAAGTTGGCGCAATGGACTACTGGATTGCATTCATCATCGGCATGGCTGGGTGGTTGTACATCATCTATGAAATCTTCATGGGTGAAGCCAGTCAGATCAGTGCATCTCAGGGTACCGCTGCTAGCCAAGCTGCATTCAATGCATTGCGTCTGATCGTTACCGTTGGTTGGGCTATTTATCCAATCGGTTACGTTCTGGGTGCAGGCGCTGATGGTGCTGCTGGCCTGAACATCGTTTACAACCTTGCTGACTTTGTTAACAAGATTGCCTTCGGTGTTGTTATCTGGGCCGCTGCTACGTCCTCTTCAGAGAGCGCGTAACACTCCTAGTCTTGGTAGGTGGGATGTTTTATCCCGCCTACCTCGTCTGGCGCCGTCAGACCTTTCCATCAATCCTTTTACCTTAGCGCGGGGATGCTATGCAGGATTACCTTCGAACAGACAAACTTGAGCAAACGATTCAATTTTACGGCCACAATGCTGGCGCACTTGCTCAGGCCGCCCAACACCACTTGTCTAAGCCGGGCAAGCGCACTCGTTCGAAACTGCTTTTTGCCGCGACTCCGAACCCTACTTATTCCAAGGCCCTCGTGCACGCCGCTGCCGCGGTAGAGCTTATTCACGAGGCCTCTATTGTGCATGACGATATTCAAGACCAGACCGAGCGCCGCCGCGGCGCAGCAACCGTTTGGCGCGAATTTGGCGCCGATGCCGCGCTGCTGCTTGGCGATCATCTGGTAGCGGCCGCCTTCCGTGCGGTGGCCGAAGCACCCGAATTAGGCCCAGCCCGCGGGCCAATGATTATTGCCCTGTCGGAATCCGTGAGCCGGGCCGCGTCAGGTCAACACTTACAGCTGACCAATGCAGCAGCCGGTGCCTATGAGGCTTTTTATACAGAAGTCGCAACGCATAAGACCGGGGCGCTAATCGCCCTGCCACTGCAGTTTGCCGCACTACTAAACGGCAGCGACTGCACAACCCTAGATTCGGCACGCCGCTGCGGTGAACAGCTGGGTCTGGCCTATCAGATTCTCGATGACCTCAAGCCCTATGCGACTCCGGCCACTCTGGCCAACCATGAAGATATGCTTAATCGGGTGATTACTGCACCAGTCGCCGCATGCAGTACCTTGCATAGCCATGTGGACCCATTCAACGCACTGGTGAGGCGCGCCGACCTGCGCCAGAAGGCTGTAACACATTGTCAGCGCTGGCTCGACGGTGCATTGGCAGCAGCTCGCTACGAAGCGGCATTTTTATGCGAACACAGTGCGCTCGTTGTCGACCAATTCATTAGCCAACAGTTAACGCGGAAAACCAGCGCACCGTTACAGCCGACGACCGCCTACAGTCGCTGGCCGTCGCGCGCCCGGGCAGAAGCCGTATGACCGAGCATGTGGTGGTTATTGGCAGCGGCTTTGGCGGACTCGCCAGCGCCCTGCGCGCGCGCAAGATGGGTTTCCAGGTCACTGTAGTTGAGCGGCTTGAACAGCTGGGTGGCCGAGCGCAAACGTTTGAGCGCGACGGCTTTGTTTTTGACGCCGGTCCTACCGTGATTACCGCGCCTTTTTTGTTTGAAGAGCTGTTCCAGCTGTTCGACCGAAAAATTGCAGACTACGTGGAAATTCTGCCTGTCACGCCCTGGTACCGATACGAATTCCAAGACGGTTCGCACCTGAACTACGGTGGTAGCGTCGACGACACCCTAAAAGAAATAGAACGCATCAACCCTGCCGACGTTGATGGCTACAAGCGCCTGCTGGCCCACTCGGAGAAGATTTTCGATGTGGGCTTCAGCCAGCTCGCCCATGTACCCTTCAACAAATTTTGGTTCATGCTTAAGCAGGTGCCGGACCTGATCAGACTTGGCTGCTATCGCACGGTTTGGCAATTCACCAAACACTACTTAAAAGACGAGCGACTGCGCAGGGCCTTCAGCATTCAACCACTACTGGTGGGCGGGAACCCGTTCTCCACCACCAGCATTTATTCGCTAATTCATTACTTGGAGCGACGCTGGGGAGTGCACTTCCCACGCGGAGGCACTGGTGCGCTGGTGAAGGCCTTGGGCAAACTGATGACGGAACAGGGCATCGACATCCGCCTTGGCCAGAGTGTGACGCAGATTCAGATTGAAGATGGCGCGGTAACCGGCGTGGAATTTGCCGATGGCACCGCGCTGCCGGCTGACCGCATCATTTGCAACGGTGACCCTGCGTTTACGTACAAGAACCTGATTGCCCCCGTCCATCGTAAAAAATGGACCGACAGGCGCATTGATGGGCTGAAATACTCCATGGGCCTTTACGTTTTGTATTTTGGCAGTGACTGCAAATATGACGACGTCGAGCACCACACCATTATTTTTGGCGACACCTATCAAGAACTGCTGCAGCGCATTTTTGATGGTGGTGCCATTGGCGATGACTTGAGCTTGTATCTTCACCGGCCTACGGCTACGGACCCGGCGCTGGCGCCTGACGGCAAGGATGCCTTCTATGTGCTGGCACCGGTGCCCAACCTACAGCGCGAGGACTGGGCTGACGTGAAGGCACAGGTCAAAGAACGCGTGCTGGATATTTTAGAGAGCAAGGTGCTACCGAATCTGCGCGATCATTTGGAGGTCTGTTTCGACTTTGACCCCACAGATTTTGCCCAGCAGTATCAGTCACAATGGGGCGCGGGGTTTTCGATCGCGCCGATTTTTACCCAGTCTGCATTTTTCCGTTTTCACAATCGAGCCGAAGATGTGGAAAACCTGTATTTTGTTGGCGCCGGAACCCACCCCGGCGCTGGCGTGCCCGGAGTATTGAGCTCGGCCAAAGTCATCGAACACCTGCTGTACGAAGATTGTCCTGGAACCGACGAAGCGCTGGTATGGCCGACCAACTAGAGCACGCCAAATTAACCTTCGCCGCCAACGCCAAGACATTTGCGTTGGCCGCCAAGTTTTTGCCCCAAGAACGCTATGAGGCAGTAGCCCGCCTCTACGCTTTTTGCCGCCAGCTTGACGATTTGGCGGACGCGGCTCCTGCTGGAGTAAACCACCAAGCACTGGTGAAAATTCGCCAAGAAATATGCGCCGGACACAGCGTCGACGCCGGCGTGACGGACATGTTGGCGCTGCAGCGGGACTACCAAATTCCCACTACCTTACTGCTCGATTTCGTCGACACCCTGATCGACGACCAATACCCACGCGCCTTGGCGGATGTGGATGAACTGGTGCGTTTTGCCTACGGCGTCGCCTCTACTGTTGGCTTAATGATGTGCCATGTGTTTGGGGTTAAGGATAAGCGTGCTCTGCCCTTTGCTGTGGATCTTGGCGTCGCCATGCAGATCAGCAACATTGCTCGAGATATTCTTGAAGATGCACAACGCGGCCGAGTCTATATTCCCGCCACCCTGCTGCAATGGCCTGTGAGTTGTGAAGGCTTGGTGCGCGGCGACGCGGCCCAGCGCGCAAGCGCCTACCAAGGTGCCTTACAGCTGCTGGCAATTGCCGACGAGTATTACGCCAGCGCCGCTGCGGGTTACGGTTACCTGCCAGTGTCCGTGCGCCAAGCGATTAAAGTTGCGGCGCGTTTGTATCAGGCCATTGGCGAAAAAGTTGCCCGTGACGAAAACGCCTACTGGCAGCGGCGCACGGTGGTATCTGCTGAACGCAAGTGCTTACTTATTGCCCAGCTGTTTGTCCAGCGCTTGCGCGACGGCTCCAGTACTCTGCTGATTGGCAAAATTGAGCACGCCGAGCATCTGCATCAAGCCCTAGCCCGCCAACGCTTTACCGCCTAACCAAAGCCAATGAACCGCGCAGAAGATTTTGACGTGGTCGTACTTGGCGGCGGCATGACCGGCCTTGCGCTGGCCCACCATCTGGCCGAACACAATGCAATGCAGCCGGCAAAGCGGCAGCAAACCCTCGTAATAGAACCGCGCTCAAGCTATGTCCGAGATAAGACATGGTGTTATTGGCAACACTAATCTTCACCATTTGATGCTGCTATTAGCCACAGGTGGCATCGCTGGTCGGTAAGCTACGCAGACCAGACGCATATTGGCCACAGCGATACTACCCCCTATGTACGGGTCGACAGCGCTGAGTATTACGCCATTGCACAACAACAGATTGCCTGCAGCGACAGTGTCACTCTGCGGCTGGGCGACCGCGCAACCGCGGTTTGCGCTGGACCGGATGGTGTGCGGGTAACATGCGAGGCACATACCGTGCAGGCAAGGCAGGTGATCGACACTCGGCCAACAGCCATACCCGCAGGTACACTGCTGCAGCACTTTTGCGGCTGGGAAATAGAGACCGACACCGATGTCTTCGACCCAACCACGGTGACGCTTATGGATTTTGCCCCTGCAGCCGTCTCCCAGCCGGCCTCTGGAGACATTCACTTTTTTTACGTGCTGCCGTTCAGCCCACGCCATGCCCTGGTGGAAACGACGCATTTCTCACCGCAAGTTTCTGACCAAGACAGCTACACTCGGGAACTTCGAGACTACCTGCAGAGCCGCTTCGGGCTGCAGCAATGGCAAATCAGACACCGCGAGCAGGGGGTGATACCCATGCCGAAACAAACCTTGGATCTGGCACGCCGCCGCCACGCCAACATCATTCCCATGGGGCTGCACAGCGATACCGCCAAGGCCTCAACCGGCTACTGCTATCCACACGCCCAACGTCAGGCCCTGCGTCATGTGGCGGCACTGTTTGCGCGACAGGATGCGCTCGCGGTGCCGGCAAGATCAAAGCTCAGTTGTTGGTTTGATGGGGTGTTCATCGACTTTTTAGAGCAGCATCCAGAGCTGGCAGGCGAAGTTTTCTTGCGTTTGTTCACAGCTGTGCCGAGCGACGCACTCATACGCTTTCTCAGCGACCGCGCGCGGCCAGATGATTACCTGCGCGTGATGACCGCGCTGCCGAAACGGCTTTTTATTCGATTGGCTTACCTGCGTGCTGTCAGCGCTTAAGCCATTTCGCGCCTTTCTCGGCTGCAGCGCATTG
>JAACDW010000007.1 GCA_009936775.1 Pseudomonadota bacterium | reverse complement strand
ATCCAACTAATCCACCTATTCAACTAATCCAACAACAGGGGCGCTAACAAATTACGGTGGTAGGCCGCGTCGCCAAATTGGTACTGACACCACAGCGCGCGGCGCAAACACAGCTGCGCATCGCACTCGTAAGTAAAGCCAAAGCCGCCATGAAACTGCACCGCGCGATCACCGGCAAAGGCGAAGGCTTCGCTGCCCTGGGCCTTGGCCATACGCACAGCGGCCTCGATTTCCTCACTGTCCCCTTGGGCAATGCAGGTAGCTGCGCGATAAAGATGGGAGCGGCAAGCCTCCATGGACAAAAGAATTTGCACCGTAGGATGTTTCAGCGACTGGTAGCTGCCAATGTACTGATCAAACTGCTTGCGCGTTGTTAGGTAGTCAATAATCACATGCAGTACGCCAGACAGGCCGCCAGACATTTCAGCAGTGAGTAACAGCAAGGCAGCTTGCTCAATGCTGGCAAAATCGGTGCCCTGCAGCAGTTGATCTGCTGGCAGTGCCAGATTTTCCACGCTTAACGTATAGCTGCGCCGAGTTTCATCGATAACGGTTTCCCGGGTCAGTGCCGCCTCTGGCAACTGCGCCTTGCTCAGCGCGACGAGCCTTGCCTCACCGTCAACATTTGCCGACAGCACAATAACTTCTGCCTCCGGGGCGTCTAAGACAAAGCACTTTTTCGCCGTGAGCAACAGTTGTTCGCCCTGCACCAGCGCATGGCTGCCAATTTCCGTCAAATGCCAGTTACCGTCTTCCTCGGTGAGGGCGATCGATGCGGCGCTGCCTGCAGCGATTTGTGGCAGCCACTGCTCTCTTTGTTGTTCGCTGGCGCAGTGAATAAGGGCCTGAGTAGCCAGCGTGGTGGCGACAAAGGGCGAACCCATCAAATGCCGGCCCATGCTCTCGGCGATGGGCACGGTGTCCGCCAAGGACAAACCGAGGCCACCATACTGTTCGGGAACCGTAATACCCAGCCAGCCTAGATCGACCATCTGCTGCCATACCACGGGGTCCACACCTTGGGGCTGATCGATTTGCGCGCGCACCCGATCTAATGGCGAGTGCTTACGACAGAAATCTACCGCAGTCTCCATCAGCATGGTCTGTTCTTCTGAAAACTCTATGGTTGCCATGACTACCTAATTCCTCTGGTTTACTCGTTCAGCAGCCGTGGCCCTGCACATAGCGCCCGCGGCTCTTGCATTGCGCTTACGGCTTTTGGCATCTCGCTCGCCAATGCATACGGCTACCTAGCCCTTCGGCAGACCCAAAACCCGCTCGCCAATAATGTTGTGCTGAATCTGGCTGGTGCCGCCGCCAATGGTTCCTGAAAATGCGTTCAGATAAGAGCGCTGCCACAGGCCGCCATCTACCGCGTCAGGGCTAACGAAGCGCGCGCCGTTTGCCCCCTGCAGGGAAATCGCAAACTGGCACATACGACGTTTCAGTTCAGTGGCACGCAACTTGCCAGACATGCTGACCGCGCTCGGCCAGTCGGTGGCTAAGGCAGGTACTTTTTCCCGCGCCGACATATAGCCGTTGCCTCGGGCTTCGGTGATCAGATCCACCAGTTGCTCGCGCACATGTGGGTCCTCTATCGCTGGCTTGCCGTTGCGCTTGGCACGTCTGGCCAGTTCAACAATGTCATCGATGCTCAGGTCCATCATCGACAGGCCACCCGCCTGACCGCCGGTGGCGCCACGCTCAAACATCAGTGTGGCCATGGCGACTTTCCAGCCCTCACCTTCCTTACCCATCATGCAAGAAGCGGGAATGCGCGCGTCGTTAAAAAACGTCTGGCAAAAGCCGTATTCGCCGGTGAGTTTTTTGATCGGCCGTGGCTCAATGCCTGCGGCCTGCATGGGCGCTAAGAAAAAGCTTAGGCCCGCATATTTGTTTGGCCCATCGGTAGAGGTGCGGGCAATCAAAATCATGTATTTGGCGTAGGAGCCGAGGCTGGTCCAAATTTTTGAGCCGTTGATGACGTATTCGTCACCGTCTTTGACCGCCTTGCACTGCGCGCTGCCTAAATCGGAACCGTGATCTGGCTCGGAGAATCCCTGACACCAAATATCTTCTGCGCTGAGAATGCCCTTGATGTACTGGCTTTTCTCAGCTTCGGTGCCCATGGCAAGAATCAGTGGCCCCGCCCAATTCAGACCAATGGTATTGGGCAGAAAGGGCACTCGGTGTTTGGCCATGGCCTTGGTCGCGATGTCCTGAAACACTTGATCCATGCCTAAGCCGCCGTACTCTTTCGGCCAAGACATGCCCACATAGCCGTTTTCATAAACCTTTTGCTGCCAGTTGCGTAGAAAATCGAACTGTTGGTCGGTGCCGACTTCCATAAAAGTTTCGGGCAGTATGAATCCGGGATTGGCGGGTTTGTTTTCAGCAAACCAGCGGTCGGTTTGCTCCTCAAATTCCGCGATTTCCGCTTGGTTGATACGCATTTTTCTTCCTTTCTATATTTGTTCTTTTAACCGTCGTGCTCGTTAGCGCCCATTAGTTTTGGTCCGTTAGCCTGCGGACGGCTTGCGCAGCTGCAATAGCGGCGCAATCAGCTCGATCCACTTCTCGACATAGGTCAGGGTCTCTTCAGGCGACACCCCATACTGTTCTTGCGTTAACAATCCGCGCATAAAGCTGCGGGTCATGTTCAACAGCATGATAACTTGGGCGTCGGCCGCAGACGCCGCTTGCTGGTGATCCGCACTTTGGTAAATCGACAGCGACTGCTGATCCAGATTTTTTCCCCACGCCACCAGTTCGGCCGATATGCGCAGCCGCAGTTTGCGGTCCGTGCGTGCTGCGTTGAGTACTTCCAGCAAGGCCCGATAGGCCGAGGTGTTTATCAAGCGCAGCCAAGCGTTACGCAGCGCCGACTCAACGCTGTCAAACGGCTGACTGGCGCTGGACACCGTACGCAGTAACAGGTGTTCTACCGTTGCCGCGATCAGCTCTTCCTTGGTCGGAAAGTGGTACTGCAGTGCGCCCTTGGAAAAACCGGCGTCTTGGGCTACTGCCGCAATAGTGGTCTCCGTATAACCCACCTTGGCCAGCAGGCTAATGGTCGACTCGCACATGCTTTCCCGCGCACGGGCGCTTTTGAGTTGCTGCAGTCCCAGTTCGGCCGTCACATTACTCCCCTCTTTACAGCGCAAAAGCTACCACAAAAAAACCTTATGACTGGCTTTTTTTTCTGCTAGTTTTCTGTGGTGGGGAAAATGTGAGAGGCATTGGGGGTAATCAGTCATGCCAGTCTTAGAATCTAAATTGGATACCCGCGCCGAGGTATTCCAGTCTAACAAAAACGATATGCTCGAAACCTTGAGCCAGCTACAGGTGCTTTACGATGAAGCCGCTGAGGGCGGTGGCGAGGAAGCCGTCGCTCGCATCCGTAAGCGCGGCAAGATGCCCATTCGTGAACGCATCGCCCATGTACTAGATCAGGACTCGCCGTTTTTAGAAATCAGTCCATTGGCCGCTTGGCGCTCGTCCTACGATATTGGTTCAGGCTTTGTCGTTGGCATCGGCGTCATCGAAGGCGTGGAGTGCGTCATTCTGGGTCATGACCCATCGGTGCGTGCCGGCGCCTTTAACCCGTTCAACGCGAAAAAGCTGATGCGCGGACTGGAAATTGCGCGGGAAAATCGCATGCCCTATGTGCAGTTTGTCGAAAGCGCTGGGGCCGACCTGCGCGGTGCCAGTGACAGCGGTAACGCCGACCCTAACGCGGCAGCGGAAGCCGACATCAGACGCGACATTGACCATTTCGCCGAATCTGGTCGCTTATTTTATGAGATCTCTGAGCTGTCGAAGATGCGTATTCCAACCGTATCGGTGATCTTTGGCGCAGCCACCGCTGGCGGGGCCTATCAGCCGGGCATGAGCGACTACAATATTATGGTGAAAAACCAAGCCGTGGTCTCGCTGGGCGGTCCGCCATTGGTGAAAATGGCCACCGGCGAAGACGCCGACGCAGAGAGTTTGGGCGGTGCTGATATGCACACTCAGGTTTCGGGTCTCGGTGATTATCTGGCGCAAGACGAGTTGGACGGTATTCGCATCTGCCGCGAGGTGGTATCCCACCTAAACTGGCGCAAACTTGGGCCGGAGCCCAAGCCAGAGTTCACCGAACCCAAGCACGACCCACAAGACCTGCTGGGGCTGGTGTCAAAAGATTTAAAGAGCCCGCTGGATATTCGTGAAGTCATCATGCGCATCGTCGATGGCTCGGCTTTCGAGGAGTTCAAGCCGCTGTATGGCCCATCGGTGGTTTGCGGTTGGGCCTCTATTCACGGCTATCCGATAGGCATTTTAGGTAACAACGGAGCGCTGTTCTCCGAGTCCGCGGAAAAGGCTGCGCAGTTCATTCAACTGTGCAACCAAATTGATGTGCCGCTGCTGTTTTTGCATAACATCACCGGGTTCATTGTCGGCACCGACTTCGAGCAAGGCGGTATTACCAAGAACGGCTCGAAGATGGTCAACGCAGTTGCAAACTCCACCGTGCCGCATATCACCGTCATCGTTGGTGCCTCATACGGCGCTGGTAACTACGGCATGAGCGGTCGCGCCTTTGGCACTAAGTTCCCCTACATTTGGCCCCACTCCAGAATCGCTGTGATGGGCCCGGCGGTTATGGCCGGGGTAATGACCATTGTTGGCAAGGGTGCTGCGGCGCGACGCGGTATCGAGTTTGATGAAGCGGCCGATGCCCAACGCGCGGCCTTTGCCGAGCACTGGGCCGAGGAACGCTCGAAGGGCTTGTACGCTACTTCTCGGGTATCCGACGACGGCATGATCGACCCCCGCGACACCCGCAACGTGGTCGCCATGTCGCTATCAGCCTGTCACAACAATACGGTCAAAGGCACCAAGGAGTACGGCACATGGCGCATGTAATCTCTCCCATCAGCCGGCTGCTCGTTGCCAATCGCGGCGAAATTGCTCGGCGTATTAATCGAACCGCTCAGGCCATGGGCATCAGTACCGTCGCCATTTACGCCGACGGCGATGTCAATGCACCCTTTGTGCTTGAGGCAGATACGGCCATCGCCCTGAACGGCAAAAGCACCGGCGAGACCTACTTGGATGTTGCCAAGGTACTGGACGCCGCCCAGCGCAGCGGGGCTGATGCGATTCATCCCGGCTACGGATTCTTGTCGGAAAATCAGGCCTTTGCCCAAGCCGTTATCGACGCTGGCGTTAAGTGGCTAGGACCATCGCCAGAAGTCATTGGACTGATGGGTGACAAACTGTCGGCTAAGCGCCTCATGGATGAAGCCGGTGTCCCCACCCTACCCGGTGTCGAAATTACTCAAGATACGGATATTGTGGCTGCCGCAGCCGACATCGGCTATCCGGTACTGGTCAAGGCTTCCGCCGGCGGCGGCGGTCGCGGTATGCGAGTGGTGGAGGCAGCAGCCGAGCTGTTGGCCGCAGTGCAAAGCGCCAAGCGCGAGGCCGGCAGTTCTTTCGGTGACGATACGGTTTTCTTGGAAAAATGGCTGGCGACTTCGCGGCATATCGAGATTCAAATTCTCGGCGATAACCACGGTAATTTAGTGCACTGCTACGAGCGGGAATGTTCCATTCAGCGCCGCCATCAAAAAATTATCGAAGAAGCTCCCTCGCCTGCGGTAGATGACGCGCTGCGCTCACGCATGGGCGACGCTGCCATCGCCGCAGCACGCAAGCTCGGCTATGCCTCAGCGGGCACGGTGGAGTTTTTGCTTGGTGACAACAACGACTTTTATTTCCTCGAAGTAAATGCTCGCTTACAGGTAGAACACCCTGTGACCGAAGAAATTATCGGCAAAGACTTGGTACGCGAACAAATACGCGTGGCCGAAGGAGAGACCCTGTCGTTTCGCCAAGAAGATATAAGTATCAACGGTCACGCGATTGAAGCACGGCTTTATGCGGAGAACCCAGCCAAGGGATTCTTGCCGTCGCCTGGGCCCATATTGGTTTGGCAGCCAGCGACAGCGGGCGGCGCGCGCTTTGATTCCGGTGTTGAGGCTGGCAGCGAGATCAGCACGCAATTTGACCCGATGATTGCCAAGGTCATCGTGCATGCGCCAACCCGGCGCGAGGCCGCTGGCCGACTGGCGCGGGTGCTGGAAACTACCGCCATCGCTGGCCTGAACACCAATAGAGACTTCCTCGTTACGACCCTGCGCACGCCAGAGTATTTGGCCGGTGATACCACCACCGACTTTATCGAGCGGGTGCAGCCTGCTCTGCAGCGTCATGTGACTGCACTGGAATGCATACAAACCGCCGTGGCAGTCACCATGGAGGCTCAGGCCGCTCGGCGCGCCGCAGCCAAGGTGCTGAAAACCCTACCCAGCGGCTTTCGCAACTCCACCATGCCAATGCAAACGGCGACCTATGCGGTAAATGGCAACGACATCACCGTCGCCTACCAAAGCCAGCGTGATGGCAGCTTTAAGGTTGTTTGCGACGAGCAAACCCATGCCGTGACCATTCATCGGGCTGGCAACGGCAGCGTAGACATCGCCCTAGACGGCCAACGTCTGCAGTTTGAAATTCAGCAGCACGGCATGCAGTGGCTAGTGCATGGCGACACTGGTGATCTGGTGCTCACTCAGGCACCGCGTTACCCCGACCCCCAAGGCCTGGAAAACAGCGGCGGCCTGACCGCGCCGATGCCCGGTGCCGTGCTCACCACCGAGGTTACCGCGGGCGACGAAGTCAGTAAGGGCGATTTACTGGTGATTTTGGAAGCCATGAAAATGGAGCATCGCATCGTCGCGCCCAGAGACGGTGTGGTTGAAGCGGTGCATGTAGGGGTAGGCGATCAAGTCGACAACGCACAACTATTGGTAACCCTGGCCGAGGAGCAATAAGCATGAGTCAAACCGAAGCTACCCAATACGAAATCCGCAACGGTGCGGCGTGGATTACGCTTGACCGTCCAGAAAACCGCAACGCGCTGTCGGCTGTTTTGGTCACAGAGCTATACGATCACTTGCTGGCCTCCAACGCCAACGACGATGTGCGCTGCATTGTTATTACCGGTAACGGCCCAGCATTTTGCGCCGGTGCCGATTTGAAAAGCCCGCCGGGACAGTTGTCTGAGGGTGTCGGCCGGGCTGTGCCTTACCCCGATGTGCTGACCGCCATGCTGGACAGCCCCAAGCCGGTAATAGCCGCCATTAACGGCGCCGCCTTTGCCGGTGGCCTTGGACTGGTCGGCGCTGCAGACATTGTGGTCACACGCACCGATGTGCAGTTCAGCTTCAGTGAGGTTCGTATTGGCGTCATACCCGCCATTATCTCTGTAGTCTGTATGCCAAAACTTGGTGTGCACCATGGAATGAAGCTGTTTTTGACCGGTGAACGCTTCGACGGTCAACAGGCTGTGGATATGGGCTTGGCACATATTGCGGTAGCCGAAGCAGATCTGCTTAGCACGGTAGAAGAACAAATCGCCATGATCAATCTCGGCGGACCCATCGCCGTGCAAGAGTGCAAAAAGCTGGCGCGACGGGTCACCCAGCTGTCCCGAGAAGAAGGTTTTAAGGAAACCGCCGAGTGGAGCGCGCGCATGTTTCGCTCCGATGAAGGCGCCGAGGGCATGGCTTCGTTCCGTGAAAAACGCAAACCCAACTGGGTCAATGAATGAAGGAGCGCGCCAGCGCGCGCGACAAGGGGGAAATATGACAGACGTAATACGCATCGCTAACTGCAGTGGTTTCTATGGCGACCGCTTGGATGCTGCCAGAGAAATGGTCGAGGGAGGCCCGATCGACGTGCTCACCGGTGACTACTTGGCCGAGCTGACCATGTCGATTTTGTACAACCAAAAACAGAGCCGCGGCGAAGATACGGGCTATGTTGGCACTTTTCTAAAACAAGTGAAGGATGTTGCCAACCTCTGTGCCGAAAAGAACATAAAAATCGTTAGTAACGCCGGCGGCCTAAACCCCAAGAGTATGGCCGCCGAGGTAGAAAAAATTTTGGCGGAACTGGGCCTGGCGCTGAAAGTTGCCTACATCGACGGCGACGATCTGCTTGGCGATTTAGCGCATCTGCAGGACGATGGCGAAACCTTCACTAATTTGGATACCCAGCAAGCGCTTCGCGATAGCGACCAAAAAACACTGACGGCAAATGCCTACTTAGGTGGCTGGGGCATTAAGGAGGCCTTGGATCAAGGCGCAGATATTGTGATCTGCCCAAGAGTGACCGACGCCGCAGTAGTGATTGGTCCAGCGGCATGGAAGTTCAACTGGCAGCGTAACGACTACGATGCCTTGGCTGGGGCATTGGCGGCAGGCCACATTATAGAGTGTGGCGCGCAATGCTGTGGCGGCAACTATGCCTTTTTTGAAGAAGTACCCAGTTTTCGCAACGTGGGTTATCCAATTGCCGAAATTGAAGCCAATGGCAATTTCACCGTAACCAAGCATCCCGGCACCGGCGGGCTGATTTCTGTGGGTACGGTAAAGGCTCAGTTGCTGTACGAGATTTCCACTCCGGCCTATTACAACCCAGACGTAATCGCCCACTTCGACACCATGAACATAGAGCAAAATGGCGATGACCGGGTGTATGTCAGTGGCTGTCGAGGCAGCAGTCCGCCGCCAACACACAAGGTGTGTTTGAACACCCAAGGTCCTTATAAGCAGTCTATGGAAGTGCTACTGACGGGGCTGGATATTGAAAAAAAAGCCGAACGCTATTTGGATGCGGTATTCCACAACCTCGGTGGCCGGGAGCAGTTTGACGATATCGATATTCAACTGATTCGCAGTGACCAAGAAGACCCAGCAAGTAATGAAGTAGCCCACGCTGCCCTACGGGTGACCATTACCGGCGCAGACCCGAAGAAGTTTGGGCGTATTTTTGCCGCCAAAACGACAGAACTTGGCCTCGCCTGCATTCCCGGCAATACCGGCCGTGGCGCGGCCGGATTCAATGGCGGGCCTGCCATTATTCACTGGCCTGCGCTCATCGACAGCCAGCGGCTTACTGAACGTGTGCACTTTGGCGGCCAAACCACAGCAGTGATGCCAACCCAACGGCTGGGCTTAGAGGAAATTTACTACCAGGAGGTGCCTGCGAACATTGCGCCCGCGCCGACAGGGCCTGTTGTGCGAATCCCCTTTGGCCGCCTATTTGGCACGCGCTCTGGCGATAAGGGCGGCAACGCCAACTGCGGAGTTTGGGCACTCAGTGACGAGGCTTACAGCTTTCTTTACGCATATCTAACAGTAGAGGAGTTCAAGCGACTGGTGCCTGACTTCGGGCAATATGAGGTTGAGCGCTACGACATGCCCAACCTTCGCGCCATGAATTTTTTTATTCAGGGAGTACTGGGGACTGGCGCGGCGTCGAACCACCGCATCGACAAACAGGCTAAGTCCCTGGGGGAATATCTGCGCGCCAAATACATCGAGGTACCCGAGATACTGGCCAAGGACATCGAGCACTAAGCGATAACAAGCGCTCTGGGCTCAGTTAGCTGCGGCCAGCCCAGCTCAGAGCGTCCGCTTACCACGTATCGACGAAGGGGTATTTCTTTTCGGTGCGCTGGGGTACCGGCGGCAGTCGCTTTAGGCTCTGTGCTACCCAGGACCGCGTTTCCACCGGGTCAATCACATCGTCAAGCCCACCGCCTACGGCGGCATTCACTGCCTTTGCGGATTCGTACGCGTGATCGACGCGGCGCTGAAACTCGTTCGCACGCTCTTGTGGGTCCTCGATGGCCATCAGCTCATTGCGATAACCCAGCTTTACCGACCCCTCAATATTCATGCCGGCAAATTCCGCCGTTGGCCACGCCACAGTAAAGAAGCCGGCCAGAGCGCTGGCCCCGCACATGGCTTGCACACCGAGCCCATAGGCCTTTCGCACAATGACACCGAACATTGGCGTGGTCAGATTTGCACCGGCGTTGAACATGCGCACACAGTGCCGCACTAAGGCCGTGGCTTCCACATCTGGACCCACCATCATGCCAGGGCAGTCCATCAGGCTGAGTATGGGAATATCAAAAGCGTCGCAAAGCTGAATAAAGCGCGCACCTTTGTCAGCACCGTCCGAGTCGATGGCGCCGGCTAGGTGGTGGGGATTATTTGCAATGACACCCATGGGCTTGCCTTCCACCCGGATAAAGCAGGTGATAACGCCAACACCAAAGTCTTTACGAATCTCCAGCACGGAATCCACATCCGCTACGGTGTCGATAATCTCGCGCATATCGTAAAGCCGCAGCCGGTTCTCAGGGACGATGTGTCGCAGCTTGCGCTGATCTGGCGCCGTCCAGTGTTGCCGAGTGCCTTGGAAATAACTGAGATATTTCTTCGCAACGTACACTGCTTCAGCTTCGTCCTCGACCAGAATGTCGACTACCCCATTAGGCACTTGGAAAGACATTGGGCCAACTTCTTCCGGGGTGTAAATGCCCAGCCCACCGCCTTCGATCATGGCGGGCCCGCCCATGGCAATGGTGGAATCCTTGGTAGCGATAATCACATCGCAGCAAGCCAGCAACGCCGTGTTGCCCGCGAAACAGCGACCGTGGTTCACCCCTACCAAGGGCACGGCACCTGAGAGTTTAGAGAACGTGGTAAACGTTGGTGTATCAAAGGCGACCGCCGGGCCAGTGCTATCATCGCCGGGACGCCCACCGCCGCCTTCACCGAATAAAATCAATGGGATGCGCCAGCGCAGCGCCAGCTCGAACATACGATCTTGCTTGTAGTGGTTACGCGCACCCTGAGTACCCGCCAGCACGGTGTAGTCGTAATGCACCACCATGGCACGCGCCGCCTCATCACCAAACAGGTCGGCGTTGATCGAACCGGTACCGGCTACCACCCCATCGCCCGGTGTGCGCTCACGCAGCGACTGCATATCGTGACGTTTGTGCTGCCGCGCTACCACCAGCGGCCAATACTCTTTGAAAGAACCGGGGTCCATTAACTCTGCGATGTTTTCCCGTGGCATCCGACCGCCTCGGGCATGGCGCTTGGCTACTGCTTCCTGACGGTTTTCATCTAGCGTATAGGCGTGACGGTCCAGGTTTTCCTGCAAATCACCGCGAATATAGTCCGGGTCTATCACCTCGTCCACGACGGCCTTGCCGCCGCTGACCTGAGCTTCCTCGACAAATACGATGGGATAATTCTCCCGCACTACATCGCCTTCGGTCATGGTCACCTGCCGGACAATGCCGTCAAAATCTGCGGCTATGACATGCTCCATCTTCATGGCTTCAACCACGGCAAGCTGTTGCCCAGCGCGTACTTCGTCACCGCTTTGCACATCGATGGCCACAATGGTGCCCTGAATTGGCGAACTGACGCCGACAGAGCCATCAGGTCCTGCGATAACCGCTGCCTCTTGGCTTGTCTGGGCCTGCCTGTTTTTCATCTGCGCATCGTGGGCAAATAGTGCTAATGGGTCGGAAGTATCGACTCGTGCACCAGCGAAACCGTCACCCTGATTCGTACCCTGACTGGCAACGAAACGCTCGCGCTCTCCTGAGGGTGCCGCCAAGGACTGCATCTGCTGGTCCACCCAACGGGTATGGACAGCACCACCAACAAAGTCTGGATGGCTAAGAATGTTCTGCAAAAACTGGGTGTTAGCGCTCAGACCCTCGATACGAAATTCTGCAAGGGCACGCACGGTCTTAGCGCACACGGCAGCAAATTCAGGCGCGTTGGAGGCGACAATGACCTGGGCCAGCAAGGAATCGAAAGCCGTCGATGTCTGGTAACCGTTGTAACCAAAGCCATCGCCGCGCACGCCGGGGCCGCTGGGCGGCTCATAGGCCGTTAGCGTGCCCGAGGCAGGCAGCACACTGCCGTCAGGGCACAGGGTCTCCATATTGACCCGCGCCTGTATTGCATAGCCACGGCATGGCGCGCCGTTGTGCAGGTTCAGATCTTGCAGCGACTCCCCGGCAGCGATGCGAATCTGGCTTTGCACCAGATCCACACCGGTGACGGCTTCGGTCACCGTATGCTCAACCTGCAACCGTGCATTGGCCTCAATAAAAACAAACTCGGGACCGTTACCAGCTACGTTGACCAGAAACTCGAAGGTACCCAAGCTCTGGTAACCTTGCTGCGAAGCAAAGCGCACTGCCGCGTCGATAATGCGCTGGCGCAGTTGCTCGTCCAGTGCTGGCGCCGGTGCGATTTCTATCACTTTTTGGTTACGTCGTTGCGCCGAACACTCGCGCTCGCCAAGGTGCGCTACATTGCCCCCGGCGTCGCCGATAATTTGCACTTCTACATGGCGGGCCTGCTGCATAAATACTTCAACGTAAACGTCTTCAATACCAAAGGCAGCCTTGGCCTCAGACTGGCAGCGTGCAAAAGCCTCTGCCAGTGCCTCTTTCTCAGTGACCGCACGAGTGCCTCGGCCACCACCACCGGCGAGGGCCTTGATAATAATGCCCTCGGGGTGGGCGTCAAAAAACGCCTCGGCTTCAGCGAGGGTTACGGCTTGGTCAATACCGGGTAGTACCGGTACCTCGGCAGCAATAGCCGCCTCGCGCGCGCGCGCTTTATCACCGAATAAACTCAGATGCTCAGGAGTAGGACCAATAAAGGTAATGCCGGCGGCAGCGCATTGCGCAGCAAACTCTGCCTGTTCTGACAGAAAACCGTAGCCAGGATGAATGGCATCGCAGTCGCTGGCTTGGGCCGCTGCAATAACCGCCGGAATATCTAAGTAGGCACGTGCACCCAGCCCCGCCAGCGCCACCGCAGCGTCCGCGACCTTGATGTGCAAACTGGCGGCATCGTCCTCAGAATGCACGGCAACCGTGCGCAGGCCTAAATCTTGGGCAGCACGCGCTATGCGTATCGCGATTTCTCCACGGTTCGCGATGAGTACACCGTTAAAACTCATAGTCTTCTCTCTTTGTTATTTTATCGCAGACCCGCGCACGCCTACTCATACCTAGCTGCTAGCTTGGGAATGCCGCAGCACTTTTCCGGCCTGAATACCGACAACGGGCCCTACGCCGGTGGTGTCCATAATGAACCCGCCGCGTATCAGTGTGTCGCGAATTGGCCGCTCCCCTTCCAGTTCTCCTCAGACCTGAGTATGTGCGATTTCTTGGCCGCCCGCGAGTGGCATTGGCAAAGAATCAAAAGCCGTCGGTGCACAGCGCCCTGGTGCCAACGAAGCGAGGTTATCAGGCCAAAATGTCGGCCAAGCCCGGCTTGTGCTGAGCGATTTCTACCGCTGTCAGACCGCTCAGTTCATAGGGCAGCACTACCCAGCGATCAGTCTCATGCAGATAGTAGTCGAGATCATCGCCATCGCTGTCGGCATGCTTCCATAGCGCAGCGACGCGCACCTCTTGAGGCATATTGCGGCGCAGACCGGT
>JAACDW010000076.1 GCA_009936775.1 Pseudomonadota bacterium | reverse complement strand
TTCGCCGAAGACCATATCAACGCGGCGATTCTTGGCGAGCGTCAGGCCGAAGGGGTGCGTATATATGACCGAGCGGGTTGGCAATGAACAGTGGCATGCAGGCCATTGCATCGGTTCTTGCACCGGCCCTTGGTTTCTGCGGTCGCGCACTACTGGGTTTGTATTTCTTGCTGCCCGGCATCAGCAAGATCGTTGGTTTCGATGCCACCAGCGCCTACATGGCCACCCACGGTGTGCCTCTGGTCGGTATAGCATTAGTGATCACCATTGTGCTGCAAGTAGGCGGTGGTACGGCGCTTATTATCGGCTGGCAGACTCGGCCAACAGCCCTTATGTTGGCCGCAATGACGCTGCTGATTAACCTTGTCATGCACGACTTCTGGAACGTCTACGAGGGCTTGAGCCAAGCCCACGAGACTCAGAACTTTGTCAAAAACCTCGCAATTATGGCTGGCTTGCTGGCGCTGGCTGCCGGACCCGCAACCGCGGCGTTTGGACTTCAATCCAATGCGAGCAAGCGTCAGCCAGAATAGCGCTCAGACCATTGTGGTGCATCGGCACCGGCAGACCTTGGCGCTTGGTCCGGGGTTAGGCTCGCACCATTCAGGCGAAAGCCGACACCGGGCAGCGACACGGCAGTTGCATCCTCGCCCACCTCAAGTTCAGTCAGCATGCCACGGGCTTGTAGCTGACCCTCTGCAACCGTTTCTGAAAGATGCCGCACACGGCTGGCGGGCACCCCTGCGGCGTCTAACAACGCCTCCCAATGGGTTGCCGGCGCGGTGAGAAAAACCTGTTCGAACAGCTCGCGCAGAGCCTGCTGATTATCCCGCCGAGCAATCGGGTTGGCCCAGCGCGGATCCGCCGACCATTGGGGATGCTCGAGCACTCGACACAGATCCGCAAACTGACGTTCGTTATTCGCCGCCAACATGAGCAAACCGCCGCATTGCGTCGTAAAACAGCCAGACGAAGGTGCGCGGCTGGCTGCCTCATTACCCAGTTTGGGTAAGTCGCTGCCTGTGGTTGCTACGGTAACCAAGTTGTTAGCCATCATCGTCATGGCGGTGTCGAGCATGCTCACATCCAGCAGCTGGAATTTTCCGTCTTGGTCGCGCTGGCGCAAACCAGCCATGACCGCAAAGGCTGCATTCAAACCGGTGGCGTAATCAATATAGGGCGCGCCGACTTTGACCGGCCCCATGTCCTCGCTGCCGGTAGTGCACATGATGCCGCTCATGGCCTGTACCACATGATCATAAGCTGGTCGGTGGCCGATGGGGCCAACCTCCCCATAGGCAGAAATAGAGCAGTACACCAAGCGGGCATTCACAGCGGCTAGGGCATCCTCGCCAAGGCCAAGCCGACGCGCTACCCCGGGACGAAAATTCTGCACAAACACATCAGCTTCGGCAGCAAGGGCAAGTACTTGAGCCACAGCTTGGGGCTTCTTCAAATCCAGCTCGACACAGCTTTTTTGTGCATTTTGGGTACAAAAACTGAGACCCAAGCCCTGTTTGGATAGCTCGGGCAGCGCGCCTCCATAGCGCGTCATCTCGCCACCCGGCGGCTCTATCTTTATGACTTGGGCACCCAACAACGCCAGCTGGTAAGTACAGTAAGGGCCAGCAAAGACTTGGGTGAGATCAAGAACTCGAATGTTCTGCAGGGGCAAGTTGGTCGACATGTTGAATCCATCAATACGCTGAGTAGGCGACGGTAACCACAATTGCCGAGCGCGGCTAGCGTTAGCAGCACGCTAGGATTTAGCTCACAATGACCGCAAAACCAGCAGCTCAGCTCTTTTTGGCATTTTTCGGGAGACCACTATGCAAACACAGAAACCGATCGCCCTAGTGACCGGCGCCTCCGGCGATATTGGCGGCGCTATTGCCCTAGAACTCGGTGCCAACGGCTGGCATGTTATTGGCACCTACGTTGGCGCGGCCGACGCAGCAGCAGCCACCGTTGCAGCCATTAATGCCGCCGGCGGCAGCGCTGAAGCAATACAGCTCGATCAGCGCGACCCAGTGGCAATCGACTCGGTCATAGCACACATCGCCAGCGACCATGGCCGCCTCCACGTGCTGGTCAACAATGCGGCGTGGAATATCGGCATTCCTTTTCGCCGCCTTGACGACTTAACCGCCGACATCTGGGATCGGGTTATGGAAACCAACCTACGCGCACCATTTTTGCTCGCCCGAGCGGCTGCTAAGTTACTCAGTGCAGATGGCGGCGGACATATCGTTAACATCTCCTCGGCGGGAGGTATCAGCCCGGGTAGCAGCAGTATTGCTTACTCGTCCAGTAAGGCCGGGCTTAACCACCTAACCCGCTGTCTTGCGGTGGCCATGTCACCAGATGTCGCCGTTAACTGCATTGCGCCGGGATTGGTAGAAAACACGCGCATGGCCGCTCGACTGCCAGATAACGTGGCGGAAGGTGCGCGGCAAACCGCAGTGCTTGGACGTGTTGGCCAAGCCGAAGACATTGCCAAACAAACGCTCGCCTTTGTGCAATCGACCTCGGTCACCGGTCAAACCTTGGTCATCGACGGTGGCATGCCTGGCGCAATGCGCTAGCAAAAGACATCCCACAACAAGTTGACCATAATGACCACGGCGCTTTGAGCCACAGTGGCTCTTTGGTTTAGTGTACAGCGCCGTACTTGCCGGTCTGCACCGGGCGGGCCGACACACGACAAAACAAGTTTTATTGCGGGAGATCAGCATGTCTGATGCCATTGTAGAAATACGTGACTACACCTTTGAAGCAGCAACCTTCGAGGCCTACAGGCAGTGGGCCAACGAGCTAGCGGTACCTTGGCTGAAAGCCAATTTGGATATTATCGACTTTTGGATCGACTGCGGCATTGAGCCAGAAGTGAGCGGCAGCAACCCACAGGTATCCGCCAATGGTCAACCCAACATAACTTGGATTATCCGTTGGCATAGCATCGAAGATCGTCGCAAACGCTTCGCCAGCACCATGTCTTCGCCAGCATGGAAGGCTATCTGGGCACAACATCCGAATGAAAACGGTTACCTGCATATGAACGCCCGTTTTATGCGGGCGGCGGGCTAGCACAAAGCAATGAAAATAGTCGTAACAGGTGGGGCGGGCTTTATTGGTAGCTGCGTCGTGAGACAGGCATTGCTCGACCGAGGAACAAAAATTGTCAACGTCGACAAGCTCACCTACGCCGGCAACCTGCATTCCTTACCCGATGTGGCGGACAACCCTCATTACACTTTCTGCGAGGCAGATATTTGTGACGCTCTCGCGCTGGATCAAATTTTTGCCGAGCACCAGCCCGATGCGGTGATGCACCTGGCCGCCGAGAGTCATGTCGATCGTTCGATTGATGCGCCGGAGGCGTTTCTGCAAACCAATATTTTAGGCACCTATCAATTGCTGGAGGCCTGTCGCCGTCACGTAGCAGCGCTGGACGACAATTCTGCCCAAGCCTTTCGCTTCCACCATATATCCACAGACGAGGTGTACGGAGACCTAGACGGCCCTGACGACTTTTTTGTCGAAGACACCCCCTACGCGCCTTCTTCACCCTATTCCGCCAGCAAGGCCAGCTCCGACCATCTGGTGCGCGCCTGGCACCGCACCTACGGCCTGCCAGTGGTGCTAACAAACTGCTCCAACAACTACGGCCCTTACCATTTTCCGGAAAAATTGATCCCCCACATGATCCTCAACGCCCTAGCCGGCAAGCCGCTACCCGTGTACGGCGACGGTTCGCAAGTGCGTGATTGGCTGTATGTCGAAGACCATGCCCGGGCACTGCTGCGCGTGGTTAAAACCGGCATCGTGGGAGAGACCTATAATATCGGCGGGCATAACGAACGCACCAATTTGCAGGTGGTAGAAACCATCTGTGCCCTGCTAGAAGAATTACAGCCAACGAAACCCGAAGGCATTACCGCTTACCAAGACCTCATAACCTTCGTCACCGACCGACCCGGTCACGACCAACGCTATGCGATTGACGCCAGCAAAATTCAGCGCGAACTGGGCTGGCAACCGGAAGAAACCTTCGCCAGCGGTTTGCGCAAAACGGTTGCTTGGTATTTGGCCAACCCAGAGTGGTGGCAGGCTATCCTCAATGGCAGCTATCAGCTCCAGCGCAGTGGCGTCGGCACACAAAAATGAAGGTCTTGGTTATCGGCAGCAATGGTCAGCTCGGTCGTTCACTGCAGGTCGCCCTACCATCGACCTACCCCGACAGCCTATTTTTCGACCGCAGCACGCTAGACCTACAAAACACACAAGCAATTCAACCCTGCCTCAGGGTTGCGCAACCCGATGTGGTTATCAACGCCTCGGCTTACACCGCGGTGGATCAGGCAGAGCAAGAACGCGAACTTGCCGAGGTAATAAATCACCATGCAGTGGCGCGCATTGCAGATTTCTGCTCTGGGGCGAACATTCCACTGATTCATGTTTCAACCGACTACGTTTTTGACGGATCTCAACGACGTCCATATCAACCCACTGACCTACCCAATCCTGCCAGTGCCTATGGTGCGAGCAAACTGGCCGGCGAACAGGCGATCCAAGCCAGTGGCTGCGAGCACATTATTGTGCGCACAGCTTGGGTCTTTAGCGCCTACGGGCAGAACTTTTTGAAAACCATGATCAGGCTTGGCGGCGAGCGCGATGAGCTGAGTATCGTCAGTGATCAAATCGGCTGCCCAACCCATGCGGGCGATCTCGCCCATGCACTTATCGCCGCGCTGGAACCAATAAAACAACAAACCAGCTCCTCAGGGGTTTACCACTACGCCGGCGACAGACCCGTTTCTTGGTTTGAGTTTGCTGACGCTATTTTCGCGCGGGCCGCCGCCCACGGACTTAAAGTTCCTGCCAGGCTATCGGCCATACCAAGCAACGAATATCCCACTCCAGCACCACGCCCGGCGTGGTCAGTGCTGGACAGTTCAAAATTCGCCGCAGCCTTCGGAGCAGCGGCCTCTAACTGGCAACAAGGGATAGACCAATGCCTTGCAGCACTAAAGCAACCGCTGCAATAAGCCAGACAGTTCCTGCCGAATCTTTTGATTGGAAAAATGCGTCGCGTAGGCGGCATAGGCCACGCCCGGGGCAGCACCACCCAATGGCTCGCCAGAGAACGCCTCGGCTAAGCGTTTGGCAATAGCCGCAGGATCGCCCGGCGGCACCCACAGCAGCCCAGCATTGTCCTCGCGCAGCGCTTGCGGATACGCCTCGGCCTGCATGGTGATCACTGGCCGGTCACAGGCTAACGCCTGATAGACTTTGTTGGGGATCACCCGATTGGTTTTCTCTCCTACACCAAAGACACCCAAACACACATCTGCGCCAGCGATTCGCGCTGGCAACTCCTGCAGCGGCACCCATTCCTCAAACGCCACATGTATCAAAGGGTTGTTAGTACGCCGCATAATGGCTTCGCAGACCGCCCGGTCAGGTCCGGTACCCAAAAACGTCAGGCGGCAAGCTGGGCCACGATAAAGCGCTGCTGCCTCAGCGATGTAAGTTGCCCCTTGCAAGCCGATAAACGTGCCAAAGAACAGCGCTTGTGGCACTTCATTGGCCGGTTTTCGCTGCCGGCTGAAAAGGCCTTCCTCGGCGCTCACGGGCAGAACGCAGATGCGCTCCAGCGGGAAGCCATGCTGACGATAAAAATAGGCCGCATGCTCTTGAGTGTCTGCAATCAGCCAATCGGCCCGAGCAAAACAGTCCTGCTCCCACCGCAGCAAGCGCTTGCCCTTAGCCGACTTCGCCGCAAATTTCTGGCGTTCATAAACCTGCTTGTCAAAGGCGCTGATCAACGGATCAAAGACAATGGGGATCTTTTTTCCTCGCGCCCAGCGACTGGCTGCCGCCACATCACGCTGGCGAAAGCATGGCACCCAGACCAAATCAACATCGGCAAAGCCGGCGAGGTGAGCCTCAAGGTCCGCAAAGACCGACAACTTGGGCTGAAACCTCACCAGCTCCCAACCGAGTTCGACGAAACAGTTCATCAGCGTCCGGTTGCGCGGGTAATCAGGACCGTAATTACCATGGCGACCCCACCATAGGACACGCGAGACTGATATTGCGGAACGACTTTGCACCAAGATTATCCTGTTATTTCGCTGCAACCGTGGCCCAAATGAATCGCACCCGCGTCATTGAACACAAGACCGACTTCGTTGCTGTGGCGCAAGACCTACCATTTCTAAGCAGGAAAATGAGCTCCCCCTCGCAACTTAGCTAAGGCGTTTTCCTCGCCGCAAAACATAGCTCGTTACTAGATTGCCAAGATCGCAGATTGGAATTTCTGCCATGACGAGTTGCACTGCCTACGTCATCAATCTCAGCTCGCACGATGATCGCAGAGTACAGATTCAGCAACAGCTTCTGTCTCTCCCACACTGTCACCATCACTTTATTGAGGGCATAAACGGCGAGCAACTTACGGCGCGAGCGTTGCACACTCTCTACCAATCCCAACCAGCGGCGCGGCGTACCGGCAGGCTTTTTACCTTCGGCGAAACCGGCTGCGCCCTAAGCTATCAAAAAGCGTACCTCGAATTGCTAGCTTCGCCAAACCTTTGGGGGCTAATCTTTGAGGACGACGTCGAGATTCCAACCCAGTTATCTGACTTGCTCAGCGACAGGCTCGAAGGAAAAGATCTCACCTTAATAGCCCTCTTCACGAACGGATCGCGCAAATTTTCCACTCTTCGCACCGACATCAAGCATGACGTTGATACCGTAGTATGTGACAAGGTCAATCAGGTGCGTTCGCGCTGCTGGGTGCCTGCTTCGACGAATAACGTCATACCAAAATGGCGGCGAAATTTTTCGATACCATTGCACCGCGTTAAACCCACTTACAATTCGAATGTCGCCATTCGGCCCGTCAGATCCAGCTCCAAGGCGGCCAGAGCACTGACTGCTTATCCAATGCGCAATAAGCAAACATTTTTTATCTGTTTTATCGAACTGTCGCCCAAGCGCATGTGACTTGCTCCACACAAAGCGTTAGTGTTGCTTCGGCTCGGCAGTGACAAATTCCGACTGTATCCCCAGCATACAGTTGGCAGTCTAGGGAGAATGCATTGCATCCAATCGATCTTGCCGTCGTAGTAGCCTACGTCGCACTTATTACTTTTGTTGGCATTCGCTTCAGTCAGCGGGTTAAAACCGCCAAGGACTTTTTCCTCGCTGGTCGCTCGCTCACTTGGTGGGTTATCGGCCTGTCGATTATTGGCACCAATGTTGACACCAACGGTTATGTCGGCGCCTCAGGTAACGCCTATAGCATAGGCATCGCCCAAGCCAACTTCGAATGGATTGGCGCCATTCCAGCCATGATAATTGCCGCGCTGGTGTTCATTCCCCTGTACTGGCGCGCCGGTGTTTACTCAATCCCGGAATATCTAGGCCTGCGATACAACCAAGGGGTACGCGTTGTGGCCGCAGCCATTGTGGTAGTCGTTTCGGTATTTGCCATGGGCGTGGCGATGTGGGCGCTGGCTATTACATTGCAGACGTTTATCGGCTGGCCCATTTGGTTGGGCATTTTGGTATCGGGTACGGTCGTCGGTCTGTACAGCGTCGCCGGTGGCTTGGGTGCGGTGGCCATCACCGACAGTATTCAAGTCTGCATTATGTTTGTTTGCGGCCTAATCATTGTCGGCATCGGCATCAGTGATGCTGGTGGCGCGGCGACTTTTATGCATAAGCTCACTGCTGAAAACCCAACCCATCTGAGCGCCTATTTGCCTGCCGATCACGAAAGCTACCCATGGCAGGGGGTGATTTTGGGGTTAGGCTTGGTGCTCTCGCCTGCCTATTGGGTTGGTGGTCAGGCCATACTGCAGCGCACCTTGGGTGCGAAAACCCAGTGGGATGCCAGTGCCGGCATGATGTTCGCAGCCCTCGCGAAAACCTTTGTTCCAGTGCTCATTGTCTTTCCGGGCCTGCTGGCGCTCGTCATGTTGGCAGATATTGAATACCCGGATATGGCGCTGCCGTGGGTAATAAAGAATGTTCTGCCCGTGGGCGTATCCGGACTCATGTTTGTCGCCATTATCGCCGCGCTGCAGTCGTCTATTGATTCCAGCATTAACTCTACGGCGCTTATCATTACTCGCGATGTGCGGCATGTGCTGATGAAAAACCACGACCCGGCTGCAGACCTGAAAATTGGGCGCATGCTGACCCTGGGGCTATTGCTCTGCGCCATGAGCATCGCGCCCTTTATTGGCGACCTAGGAGGAATCTTTAACTTTTTGCAGTTCCTGCTGTCGCTGTTCCAGGGCCCCATGCTGGCTCTGCTATTGCTGGGTGCGCTAACGCAACGCGCCACAGCAACTGCCGGTATCATTACCTTGGCCAGCGGCGTCATGTTGGCCGGTTTTTTGTCTTGGGTTATTGAAATGAACCTACTTTACGTGGCGTTTGTCAGCTTCTGCTATGCCGTTCCCGCACTGTGGATCATCAGCGGTTTCACGCAACCCCATAGTCAGGAACATTTGCAAAATCTCACTTATTCTCCCTGGCGCAGCCAATGACTCTTTTCTTGCCATCACAGCTGAGGCGTATTTGATATGGAACTACCCGTTGTCTGGGCCAACTACATCTCCATTGCGTTGTTTTTACTGCTGGGCTGCGGCGTTTGGAGCATTCCAAAGTCTGCCGTGGTGCCAAAAGAGTACGCTGATGTCGGATGGCGCGATTTACGCTGGTGGGCAACAGGCCTAATCGTTTTTCAAATTCTGCTCTATGCCTTCTTCAGCTAGACGCTGACCTTGTCATCACCGGCTAACAATGTGGTCTTGGTGGGCATGCCCGGAGCCGGTAAAAGTACCTTGGGGGTGCTGTTGGCAAAAACCTTGGGCTATGACTTCGTTGACAGCGACCTGCTGATCCAGCGGCGTGCCGAGCAGACTCTTGCCGCCTACGTGCAAAGCCATGGCTATGCGGCATTGCGTGCGTTAGAAGCCGAGGTTATCCAAACACTGGTACTGGAGCGAACGGTTATTGCCACGGGCGGCAGCGCCGTTTATAGCGTCAATGCCATGTCGCACTTACAGGCATTGGGGCGAATCATTTACCTGCGTTGTCCGCTGGCTGTTTTGCGCCAACGTATTGAGGGCGCAGAGGACCGCGGCATTGCCGCTCCGGTTGGCCAAAGTTTGAGTGACATTGAAGCCGAGCGCGCCCCGCTCTATGCCCGCTACGCCAATCTGACCCTAGACGTTGGCGAGGGTGATATGCAGGCCGCAGTTACCGGCCTTGTCAGCTTACTCGCTCGCTAGTCCCAGCTTGGCCCAAGAGCAGGCCCCTACCGCCTCCTTGCGTTGCCGTCCAGCTATACAAGCGCTGCCTGCCAATGGATAATTCCCGGCTTTTGCGGAAGCAGGCAAAGGTCGTCTCGCTTCGGCGCACTCGCGCCGAACCCACTGACCCGTACTGACAACCGCAGCTAATTCAATACGCGACATCAACGATAAGGATCATCATGGGGGATATGGAGAAGATAGCGGAGACTGTTGCTTCGCTGCAGGCGTCGTTCGAGGAGCACCGTTATATCTGCAGTGACGAGATCGCCACTGCGGTTTTTCTTGCTTACCAACTACGCAAACCCATTTTGATTGAGGGGCCTCCCGGTGTCGGCAAAACCGAGCTGGCGAAAACCGCGGCAGAAATGTTCGCACTGCCGCTTATCCGTTTGCAGTGCTATGAGGGTCTGGATGAGTCCAAGGCCATTTACGAATGGAAGTACGGCAAGCAGTTGCTGTATACCCAAGTGCTGAAGGAGGCCCTCGGCGAAGTACTTGGTGACGCCAAGGGTTTCCGTGAGTCGGTGGAAGAACTGCATAAATTCGGCGATATCTTTTTCTCTGAGGAATTTCTTGAGCCACGACCGCTTATGAAGGCCATTAAGGAAGAGGACGGCTGCATCTTGTTGATTGACGAAATCGACAAGGCCGACCACGAGTTTGAATCTCTGCTACTGGAAATTCTCTCCGACTACCAACTGTCGATGCCTGAAATCGGCACCATCAAGGCGGCAGCAGAGCCGCCCTTGGTGTTTTTAACTTCTAACAATACTCGGGAAATTTCCGACGCACTGAAGCGCCGCTGCTTACACCTGTATATTCCATTCCCAGATGTCGACATCGAACAGCGTATTGTCGCCGCCCGGGTACCGGAGATTCCGCCCGCACTGCAACAGCAGTTAGTCGCTTTTATCCACGAGCTGCGAAATCTCGATTTAAAGAAATCACCAGCCATTTCGGAGACCATTGACTGGGCGCGCACCTTGGTGCTGCTGCACGCCGAAGCCTTGGACGCCACCATGGTAAAAGACACGTTGAACGTCATTTTGAAGTTCCAAGAAGACATCGAAAATGTCAAAGGCGAGGTGTCTGCTATTACCGCCAAGGTCGCCAGGTAGGCTTTCCCCATGGGCATGGACCGAACCATCAGTAACTTTATTCGCGCCTTGCGTAACGCCGAGGTGCGCGTATCTACTGCTGAAACACTGGACGCAATGAGCGCCGTGGAGTTGGTCGGCTACAAAGACAAGGCCCACTTGAAGCGGTCGCTGTCCATGGTGTTACCCAAAACGGCGGACGAAAAAAACACCGTCGATGCCTGCTTTGATCAATTTTTCCGCTTTCAGGACGTGCGCGGCGAAAACGCAGGCAGCGGCGCAAGCAGCGGCGATGAGGACGGTGAGGAAAGTTCTGAGGGTGGCGACGGTGAAGGCGGTGGTGCCGGCGGCGACCCACAAAACCAGAACCGCAGCAAAAAGAAATCTAAGTCTAAGGCCAAGCAGAACAACCTCTATGAGGAAGAGGAAGAGGCTGATCTAGGCCCGGGCGAAATCACCGATGCGCACTCCCAGTTGGGCAAGCTGCTAATGGCTAATTCACGGGTCGAGCTGGCCCAGTCGATGGCACAAGCCGGTGAAGCCATCAACGTGCGAGAGATCCAAATTTTCACCCAAAAAGGTCTATACGCGCGCCGCATTATGGATCATATGGGTCTGCCGGACCTAAACCGAGAAATCAGCGACCTGCGCACGGATTCACGGGTGCCGGCCCGTCGTCTGGGTCAGCAGCTGAAGCAGCGTCGCGACTTTTTGCGCGAACAGGTTCGCGACTATGTCGAACAGCAGTTTCTGCTCAACGCCGATGTGTCGGGCAAACGCCTGCGCGAGGAACTGCTGCGTTCGGTAAAACTCTCCAACGTCGAGCACCGAAACTTTCGCCTGATTCAGGAGATGGTTTATAAAATGGCGAAAAAGCTGAGCACCCTGCACAGCCGCCGACGTAAGGTGTTTAAGCGCGGCCAGCTCAACGTACCGAAGACCTTACGCAACAACATGTCTTACGACGGTGCCATATTCGATTTGTACTGGAAGTCGGTGAAAATTGACCGACCCAAGGTTTTTGCTATTTGCGATGTCTCCGGTTCAGTAGCCAACTACGCCCGTTTCATGCTCATGTTCCTCTACAGCATGGACGAGGTAATGCCCAAGGTACGTAGCTTTGCGTTTTCTTCAGATTTGGCCGAAGTCACAGACCTGTTTAACCGCAACAAAATCGAAGAAGCCATCGCCAAAACTCTGCACGACTACAGCGGAGGCTCCACCGACTATGGGCAGGCACTGCTAGATTTCAAAAAGCTGTGTCTGGACGATGTGGATAATCGCACTACGATCATCATATTGGGGGACGCGCGGAACAATCATGGCGAGGCCCATGCGGAGGTACTCAAAGAACTGTATGACCGCTCCAAGCGTGTCATCTGGCTCAACCCAGAGGCCAAGCTTGCGTGGAATACTGGCGATTCGGAAATGCGCAAATACGGTGCCTACTCACATCAAGTTGAAGAATGTAACTCTCTAATGCACCTCGAGCGGGTAGTGAGCAATCTGCTGCGGCAAACCAGCTAGCATGATGCGGGCCAGTAGCCATTAGAGGACATCTTCAGGACCACGACTACTAGCATTGGCAACTGCTGGCATTTACGCCAGACTTCTGGCTCCTAATCGTCTTTGCTTGCTTTGACCGAAAACACCTCACCCAATCGCCAACTGGCCAAATTTTTTATCATCGCCTTTGCTGGTGTGGCAGCCCTGATGCTCACTCTGCATTACGCTGGTCGTACGCTCAGCGGCGGCAGCAGCGACGTGTCCGCTGTAGACGAAGCGGCGAACAGCATTTCGATCCTCCTGCGCGATGAACCCCCCCAATTGGACAGCAGCCGTGCCACCGACGCCATATCCGGCATGGTGCTGGGCCATGTTATGGAAGGCTTGGTGCGCATGGGTCTGGACAGTCGTCTTGAAGGCGCTGTGGCAAAAGACTGGGAGGTCACACCCACCAAGGCAACTTTTTGGCTGCGCGACAACGCCAAGTGGAACGATGGCGAGCCGGTTACTGCCGCCGACTTCATTTTCGCCTGGCAGACAGCCCTGAAGCCAGAAACTGCCTCAGAATATGCTTTTTTGCTGTTTGCAATTAAGAACGCCGAGGCGGTAAACAAGGGTGCGCTGCCTGCCAGCGCGCTTGGCGTGAGCGCCTCCGACCCTTATACCTTGGTGATAGAACTGGAGCGGCCGGTACCCTTCTTCGACAAAATGCTCGTGTTCCCGACTTTCTATCCCATCCGCGAAGATTTCTATGAGGCCACCAATGGCCGCTTTGGTGCCGACGCGGACCAGCTGCTGTACAACGGGCCTTTTCAAATCAGCCGTTGGGTACATGGTTCAAGTATGACCTTCGAGCGCAACCCGCATTTTTGGAATCAAGACGAGATTCACCTCGACACCATCCATGTGCCCTACATTACGTCCGACGGCACCGCGTCCCTAAACTTCTTTAAGGACGGCCGCATTGCGTCAACAGGATTACAGGCCGAGAACCTAACCGAGGCCATGCGCATGGGCTGGCAAATACGCCAGCACCGCGATGGCACCGTGTTCTTTCTTGAGTTTAACCATCGGCCAGGACGGCTGACCGATAACCTCAATCTACGCCGGGCAGTGCAAGCGGCCCTCGACATGGAGGAGATGGTCTACAAAGTGACCAAACTGCCGGGCTATGAACCGGGAGTATCTCTGTTTCCTGGCTGGCTAATGGGCGTGAGCGCACCACTGCGTGAAGAGCACCCTCCGCAGAAAGTCGTCCCTAACCTAGCGGCGGCAAAAGACCACCTTGCTGCGGCCATGCAGGAGCTCAACCTCAGTGAACCACCGCAACTGGTGCTGCTAGCCGGTGACAACCCGATCTCCAACATTCAGTCAGAATGGGTACAGCAGTCGCTGAAAGCCAAACTGGGCATCGATGTGAAAATCGACAAGCAAATTTTCAAGCAGCGTCTGGCCAAAATGACCTCCGGCGACTTCGACCTTGTGCTGGCGGGTTGGGGGCCTGACTACAATGACCCTCTTACCTTTGGTGATTTGTTTGCGTCTTGGAACAAGAACAATCGCGGTCGGTACAATAGCCCAGCGCTAGATGCTCTTATCGAAATAGCCCAAACCCGTTTGGAACCGGCAGTACGCATGCGCGCCTTTGGCGACATCCAGCAGCATCTGATTGAAAACGCCGTGTTGTTGCCCATGTATGAACGCGGCGTAACCTATGTCGTCGATCCGCGTATCCGCCAACTGAAACGTCGAGTCATCGGACCAGACCCCGACGTCAGTCGCGCCTACATTGACACCAGTGGAGAGTAGCTAGGGCGATGACCACAAACGAGCCATCAACATGTTGAGGTACTTTGCCAAACGCCTCGTACTGGGCCTGGTGACTATCTGGTTTATTGCCAGCGCCACTTTTTTTGGTATGCACGCAGTGCCCGGCGACCCGTTAGCTGGCGACAAAGCCGTGACCGCACAAATACGCGCTAATTTGGAGGCCAAGTACGGCTTGGACCAACCGCTGGGCACCCAATATCTGATTTACCTAGGCAATATCGCCAAGGGCGACTTTGGCATTTCCTATACCCAAGAGAATCGGCGGGTCAATGACATCATCCGCGAGCACTTTCCCATATCCGCCACCCTCGGCATTCTAGCCATTGTCTTTGCTGGCTTGGGTGGGGTGCTCTGGGGCGCGCTGACTGCCCTGTACCGTAACCGCTGGTCCGATGTCGTGATCATGTTTTTGGTCATTCTGGGCATCTCTGTGCCCAGTTTCGTCGTGGCTGCGATCAGCCAATGGTCGCTGGTCGGGCTGAATGTTGCGGCAGGCACCACTGTCCTGCCAATCGGCGGTTGGGGTTCCGTCTGGCATATGCTCGTACCCGCTTTGGTGCTGGGCCTATCGACCATGGCCTATCTCACTCGTTTGATGCGCTCTTCCATGCTTGAGGTGGTGAGTACCGACTACATCCGCACCGCCAAGGCCAAGGGCATGCCAGCGACGCAAATTTTTAGCCGTCATCAACTGCGCAACGCGATCTTGCCGGTTATCACGGTTTTAGGACCGGCAATTGCCGGCATCACCACCGGCGGCTTTGTGGTAGAGATCGTGTTCGCCATTCCCGGCCTTGGGCGCTATTTCGTGCAAGCCATTCAGCAGCTCGACTATACCGTCATCATGGGTACCACGGTTTTCTATGGCGCATTCTTAGTCTTTATGGTGATTTTGGTCGATCTGCTTTATGGCCTCGTTGACCCTCGGGTGAGAGTGGATCAATGAGCGCAACAGACCTTACCTCTGACCACTTTCAGCGGCTGCAGAGCGGCGCAGTAGTAGCGCAAACTGCACGCCCGTCGCTATCCTATTGGGCCGATGCCTGGCGGCGCTTGCGTGGCAACCCAAGGGCCATGGTGTCCATGAGCCTTATTGTGTTTCTGCTAGCCTTTGTCAGCATTGGCCCAAGCCTGTGGCGGGTGGACCCCGCGGCCCAAGATCTAGATCAAATCGGCATTGGCCCGGGTGCCGATCGGCGGGTAACTCTGGCGGAGCCTTTTCAACAGTGGCAGCCCTCGATTCAGGACATTGCGCTGGCTGACAACCCATTGGGCTTCACCTTGGCGATGCCTGCCAACACTCAGGCCGTGCGCCTGATCTGGTCTGAACAACTCGCCCAGCAACAGCAGCAACCACGCTATCGCCTCTACCGCAATTTGTTTGCCCCCAGCGACACCGGCAGTTTTGGTCTACCGTTGGCCGTAGTGGACCGATCTTGGTTCGAGGACCGACTGGACCTTCAGCCCGGCACCTATTACTACACACTGGTGGCCTTGGACGCCGATGGGGCTGCAACCGCCAACGCGGTAACCCAGACGGTAGATGTCATCCGCGTTATTTCCATAGCCGAGGCACGCCAGCGAGGCTTGCTCGATGCCGAAGAAACGGCAGAACTTGGTCAGTCCTTGGAACTGGCTTGGCACCCGCTAGGCACCGACTATCTCGGCCGGGATATGCTGGCGCGCCTCATGTATGGCGGTCAGGTGTCGCTGTTTATTGGCATTTTTGCACCCTTGGCGTTTGTGTTGTTAGGCGTCATTTACGGTAGCGTTTCCGGCTTCCTGGGCGGCGTTACCGATCAAGCCATGATGCGTTTTGCTGACTTTGTGGTGGCGCTGCCTTTTTTGTTGTTTATGATTTTGTTCAAGGTGATTTTTGGCATTGGTCCTGGCGAAAGCGGTATCTGGCCCATGCTAGTGGCGATGATTATTTTGCTTTGGCCAGCCCCGGCGCGTTTGGTTCGGGGGCAGATTTTGCAAATTCGTGAAGAGGGCTATGTGAGCGCCTCGCGGCTACTCGGCGGCACCACGAGCTATGTGGTCGGCCGACATATGCTGCCCAATACCCTTGGCGTGATCCTAGTCACCATGACCTTTCAGGTACCTAGCGCCATTTTCACCGAGGCATTTTTGTCCTTTATTGGCATGGGTGTTGCGCCCCCCACACCGTCATGGGGTGCCATGTGTAATGAGGGCATCAAGTCCATGCTGACCCGGCCTCACGAACTGCTGTTCCCTGCCATGCTGATCAGCGTCACAGTGCTGGCGTTCAATCTGCTAGGCGATGGCCTGCGCGACGCGCTGGATGCGCGTATGCGCGGTAGTGAGTAGTACAACCCATGCAAGCAAAGCCCGCAGTAGGGTCAAAGATGGACGCACGGTATGACTGAGCCCTTGTTGCAGGTTGAAAACCTGCATGTAGATTTTCAAACCTATGGCGGCGTTGTGCAGGCAGTACGCGGTGTCAGCTTCGATGTGCACCCGGGCCAAACACTGGCCATCGTCGGCGAATCTGGCTGCGGCAAGTCGGTTACCGTACAAAGCCTTATGGGGCTAATACCCATGCCTCCGGGGCGCATTCATCAGGGCGCGGCGACCCTGCGCGGACACTACATCCTTGGCACAAAGACTGTGCAAGGTCGGGAGATACGGGGTCGGGAGATCAGCATGATTTTTCAGGATCCCATGACCTCGTTAAATCCAACCATGAATATTGGCAGCCAAATCGCTGAGACCTTGGAACTGCACCGGGGCTACAGCAGCAGCGAGGCTTTCGCCAGGGCCGTCGAGCTACTGGATATGAGCAAAATTCCGGAGGCCGCCAAGCGTGCCAAACAGTATCCCTTCGAGTTCTCAGGCGGCATGCTGCAGCGTGCGATGATCGCCATGGCCATAGCTTGCGAGCCAGCCATTTTAATTGCCGATGAGCCGACAACGGCGCTGGACGTTACCATTCAAGCGCAGATCCTTGATCTGCTGGGCGATCTGCAACAAGAGACCGGCATGGCCATTATTCTCATCACCCACGACTTGGGCGTAGTAGCGCGCATGGCCGACCAAGTCATGGTCATGTACGCCGGTGAAGTGGTTGAACGAGGCGGCGTCGACGATATTTTCTACCACTCCGCCCACCCTTATACGCAAGGGCTGCGCTTGGCCATGCCGTCGAATAAGCGCGATGAAGCCGCGATGGGCGAAACCAAACTGGTGGCCATTGATGGCGCTCCGCCGGACCTATTCAATCCGCCCACAGGCTGCGCCTATCATCAGCGTTGCCCCTACGCCATGCGCGTTCGCGCCGAGCGAGCCCCACAGTGGACAACCCTTGATCCCAACCATACCACCCGATGCTGGCTGCACCATGAACTCGCCGGAGCGCTGCCAGCAGGTTTCAACGTTGGGACTGGCAAGACCGATAACAGCGCAGGCACTGGGCTATGAAGCCGCTGGTCGAAATCAGCAATCTGGTCAAGTACTTCGACATAGGGCCAAGACAACGGGTCCATGCCGTTGACGACGTGAGCTTTAATATCTATCCGCAAGAGATTGTTGGCTTGGTTGGCGAAAGCGGCTCGGGCAAATCGACCTTGGGAAAAACCCTGCTTGGGCTGCACAACAAAACCAGCGGCAGTGTCTCCTTTGCGGGTCAGACCCTACCCCAGCGCTACGCTAGCACCGACTTCCGCGCCATGGCGCCAAAGATGCAGATGATCTTTCAGGATCCCTATTCGTCACTGAATCCGCGCATGACGGTAGGCGAAATTGTTGGCGAGGGGCTGCGCCTGCAACCCGATCTCAGCCCCAATCAGGTACAGCAACACGTTGTGCATTGGCTCGAACTTGTTGGTCTGAGTGCAGATCACCGCTCGCGCTACCCGCATGAGTTTTCTGGCGGCCAGCGGCAGCGCATTGGCATCGCTCGGGCGCTGATACTAAAGCCGGAATTTGTGGTTTGCGACGAACCAATATCGGCCTTAGATGTTTCGGTACAGGCCCAAGTGGTGAACCTGCTGGGCGAACTGACGAAGGAGCTTGGACTGACTCTGCTGTTTATCGCCCACGACCTTTCCATGGTGCGCTACATCAGTGATCGTATGGCGGTAATGTACCTTGGCGGCTTGGTAGAGGTCGGCACCTCGGCCGAGGTGTTCTTCGACCCTAAACATCCTTATACCGAGACCCTGATCGCATCAAACCCAGAAGCAGACCCCATTCACGAACGGCAGCGCCCATCAACCACGATTCAGGGCGAGATTCCCTCGCCGGTAAATGTGCAGCCGGGCTGTCGATTTGCTAACCGCTGTCCCCGCGCCATGCCTCATTGCGCCAGCGAGACCCCAGCGCTTAAACCGATAGCGCCAGTAGACCCAACCTCGGCCGCACCAAGGCTGGTCGCCTGCCATCTGTATTCCTAACAGGCGCGCACTGCCAACCGACCTTACTTTTGGCCCTTTTTTACGGACAAAAAAAAGCCCCGATACGACGTACCGAGGCTTTCGAGCATTGGCTATAACGTTTTAGAAACGACGACCGCCACCACCGCCACCACCGCCCCCGGGGCGCTGCTTGCTTTGTGCTTCGTTGACGCGAAGTGCACGACCTTTGAAGTCCAGACCGTTAAGGGCTTCAATAGCCGCTTCCGAGCCGTCTTCCATTTCGACAAATCCAAAGCCTCTGGAACGTCCTGTTTCGCGATCCGTGATTACGGATGCAGACGCTACGCCGCCATGTTCTGAGAACAATGACTGCAGATCTTCATCGGTGACCGCCCATGCGAGGTTACCTACATATAGTTTTTTCACAGCTTTCTTTAGCTCCTTGGT
>JAACDW010000075.1 GCA_009936775.1 Pseudomonadota bacterium | reverse complement strand
GCGTTCAAGGTTTGGCCCGGCTCACACCGTCGCCTGTTCCCAACTTTCGCGCTGCGCTACGATCAGCCGCGCATACCCTACTACCCGCATTTACCCGGCTTCAAAGGCATTGCCCATAGCGCCGCCTACTTGGCCGAACTGCAGCGAGTGATTGAAGAAATTGATCCGGTAGAATGCTACGGCGCGGCAGGCGACATCGTGTTTTGGCATCACCGGCTGGCCCATGCGGCAGGACAAAATTACAGCGAACAGATTCGCCAAGCAGTGCTGGCGGATTTTTGGACAGCAGATCTTGATGAGCTTCGCACCAAGCCGGTGGCGGTAGATATGTGGGAAGACTGGTCCCAAGCTGTACAGCGCGCCAAAGCCAGTGCCTGAAAAATAAAGACAACGCAGCCAGAACAACGTTTAGGAAGTACCCGATGAGCCAGAGCACCGACAACACAAGCCAGCATCGTAATGACATGTACGGCAACATCGACTCGCGCAGTGAGGACGACCCCAATGTGTCGGCGCTTATTCCGGCAGCAACAGTGGTATTGGTACGACAGGGCAGCAGTGGCTTAGAGGTGCTGATGCTGCGCAAGAATTCAAAAATTACCTTTGGCGGCATGTGGGTGTTCCCAGGCGGTAAAATTGATGCCGCCGACTATCCAAATGGCACGGTGTCTGAGGACACACTGGAAGCAGCGGCCCGGGCAGCGGCAGCGCGGGAGACACAGGAGGAGGCGAGTATCACCGTCGATGCCCAAGACTATGTCTTTTTGTCTCATTGGACCCCACCTCCCGGCCAGCAAAAGCGCTTTGCTACATGGTTCTTTGTGGCCAAGGTTGAGGGCGCGCTCGATGTCGCCATTGATGACGGCGAGATTAAAGATCACGCGTGGTTGAACCCCGCCGCAGCGCTGGCCAAGCACGCGGCTGGGGATATCGACTTAGTGCCGCCGACTTGGGTCACCCTCTACCATTTGTCGTTAAAACCGACCGCTGATGCGGTGATAGAACATTTTCAACAAAATACGGGTATGACTTACAACACGCGGGTGGTGCCTGCAGCCAGTGGCGAGCGGGTAGCCATGTGGAAGGGTGATGCTGGCTACGAAGAATGGAACCCGGATGTTGCTGGTGAGCGCCATCGTTTGGCCATGCCTCAGGGCGGTTATGTGTTTGAAAATACTGTCGAAGAGTATTAATCGCGGCTTAGTCAGCGTTTATGAGCAAAGGCTATTGGTGAGGTTGCTGGCCAGGGCGAGCAAGAGCTGGCCGAAATACGGATAACAAACGTTACGCATTTTCATTGGGGGACCTATGCTCGGTGCACATCATGTTGAAAGTCAGGCGCTATGCCACGAAGCCCGGCTCGGCTTTGATTTGCATCACCTCAGTCCGGTAATTGGTACCGAGGTATTGGGTATCGACCTAGGTCGACCGCTTGGGTCAGAGGTAATCGAGTTTCTGCAACAACTGCTGGTAGAACGTAAGGTGATTTTTTTCGGGACCAAACCATTTCTGTTGCACAGCATATTGAGTTCGCCCGGCGCTTCGGGGACCTAGAAGTGCATCCCTTTACCCCCAACGATGCGGCGTACCCCGAACTTATCCATCTGGATAACGGCCCGGGCAATCCGCCATACATCAATATTTGGCATAGCGATGTGACTTGGCGGCAGTGCCCGTCGCTGGGTTCAGTTCTGCGCGCGCGCGAGGTACCCGAGGTCGGAGGGGATACCCTGTTCGCCAATATGGAAGCCGCCTACGATGCCTTGCCCGAAGCCACCAAGGCTCGCCTAGACGGGCTTGTCGCCGTGCACGACAACACACCCTTTCTTGAGGGAATGCGCAAGCGCGGGGCGTCCGAGGCTGAAATTGAGGCGCGGCGCGCCCAGTTCCCGCCGATGCGGCACCCAGTAGTGCGCACTCACCCGGTCAGTAGCCGCAAGTCGCTTTACGTTAATAGCGCTTTTACCCGCTACATTGAGGGAATGCCAAAAGCTGAATCAGATGCGCTGCTAGCCCAGCTTTATCAACAGGCCAACATACCCGACTATCAGTGTCGGTTTCGTTGGCGTGCAGATTCATTGGCGTTTTGGGATAACCGGGGTGCCCAGCACTACGCAGCCGCCGACTATTACCCAGCAGTTCGTAAGATGGAGCGAGTGACGATTATAGGAGACCGGCCGGTCTGAATTCGTGGCTCTAGCGCTGTTACTGGCTAGCACGGCCCATGTTTTCTAGGGTGCTGTGACCTGCACAGCGCCTGTCGCAAACTTGCGCATGCCAGCCCCTTCAGGCTTGGCGCGGTAACCCCTACCGGTTGTCGAACATTTCCAACCCGATACCTCTATGACCTACAACTATGACGTACAACGATGACCTACAACTACGACCTACGACATGTGGGTGGTGCTCACAGCCAGTGCCCAGCGGTGAGCAATATTTGGCCGCACGGGATTTGGTCGTACAGTGCTTTGGCCGTACAGTGCTTTGGGCCATAAACCGCCAAAGCAGTAAACGCGGCAAGCAGCTTAAAGTGACTAATACCCCATCCAATCCTTGGTGCTGAGGTTAGGGCAAGGCCATTAGGCCTCAAACAAGCGTCGTGGGTTGTCGATAAAAAGCATTTCGATGTCCCGCTCGGTTGCACCTAAAGCATGCAACTCGGGTATCACATGCCGGTGCATGTACAGGTACTGGTCGGGATTGCTTTTCTGAAAGTCGTGCTGCGCGGCAATGCTGCCATCGGGCTGTTCATTGTGTATATGCAAACATATGCAGTCGTGTGATGGGCAGAGGCGCTCGCCGTAGCCCATATCCATTAGCGTTTTTAATGTGCGTGTGCGCATGTTCGGACTCACCAAACGCCCCGGGTAGCGGTCGAGGCCGAGAAAACAACCTTGGTCGAGTATCCACTTCAGGTACTCGGTATCGGTGGTGTCGTTGCTGTGATCGATTTTCACCTTGCCCAAGTCCACGCCTTCCTCTTTAAAGATGGCGATTTGCCTGCGCGCCACATGACCGGTTGGATAGGAATGCACCATAATCGGCACACCGGTTTGCAAGTGAGCGCGCGCTACCGCTCTAGCCATGGTTTCTAGCGGTGGCGTGACCCCATCAAAGTCGGCTGCGCACTTGAGCATGCCAGCCTTGATGGTGGTGCCACGGAAACCCTCGGTGAGATCTTTGATGAACTCGTCTGCCATCTGATTGGGCCCCACGCCGTGCATAAAGCGCGGCACATCTAACCACCAACCCGTGACATTGATTAAATTCACGCCAGAGGCTGCGGCAACGGTTTGCAGCAACGCCGGATCACGACCTAAATCAAAGGTCGTGGCATCTAGCATGGTGTCAATGCCGTGGGCCTTGGCCGTTTTCAGGCATTCGATGGCTCGTTGTTCGCGGTTTGGTCCCAGAAGATCGGGGTAGTGGGTCGATAAACCGCTGGCCGCCACCATGATGTGTTCGTGCATGAGGGTAAACCCCAAGTCCTTGCTGTCGATCGCTCCGAGCACGCTGTTAATAGTGGCCATTGTTTCTCCCTTGGTCGCCAGCAGGTTAACTGCACGAAGTGCCCAATGGCTGGCTTTGCCCTGACGAGAATCTGCCAGAAAGACCGAGATGAGGCTAGACTGTGTCATCAATCAAAGGGAGAGGGCGTTATGCTGTCAAAAGGGGACGATTACCCAATTCATCAAAGTCCAGAACCCATTGCTTTTGCCGGGCAGAGCCGCAACTTCTACGATCGCTATTTTTTTAATGGCTATGACTTGGATGGCGATGTGTTTTTTGCACTGGGCATGGGCATCTACCCGCACCTGGACGTCATCGACGCGGGTTTTTCCTTAATTCGTGACGGCGTGCAGCACAATATTTTGTGCTCTCGTGCGCTAGGCATGGAGCGCATGGACACGGAAGTTGGTGATATCAAAGTAGAGGTAGTAGCACCTTTGCAGTGCCTACGCATTTTGATCAATGCCCCCGAGCACGGCATAGAGGCCGACCTGCTGTTTCGTGGGCGCGCCCCGGCCCAGCAGGAGCCCCGTGTTACGCGTCGGCTCGGTTCCCAGCTGTTTATGGACTATACCCGTCTGACGCAAAACGGTACCTGGGAGGGTTGGATTAAGCATCAGGGCGAGCGCATTGCGGTGGCTCCGTTACGTTGGCAGGGTACACGCGACCGGTCATGGGGCATTCGACCCATTGGGGAGCGGGACTCCCAAGCCAACCCGTCAGCAGAACCGTTCCAGCAGTTTTATTGGCTGTGGGCACCCATTAACTGGCAAGACGGCGTGTCGCTTTACCATCTAAACGACGACGAGTTTGGTGATGCGTGGAACACTGCCGGTGCCTTGTGCCACTGCATGGGCAGGGCGATACCGAGCATATGGCTCAGGTCGCCTCGCATATCGACTTTATTCCTGGCCCCCGCCACGCGAAAGAAATCCGCATCCATATGCAGCGTCGCCAAGGCGCTGGTGAGGTTGTCATTACCATGCAGCCTAAGTTTCATTGGTACATGAAAGGCGTTGGCTACGGCCACGAAACCTTCGGCCACGGTTACTACCACGGCGGACCGGTGGCCACCTACGAAGAGCATAAGCTCAACGAGGTAGACGATGCCCACACTCTGCACATTCAGGCCATCTGCGATGCCCAGATGACCGGCTCCCTAGGCGAGCGTCAGGGCCATGGCGTGCTGGAACAGCTGATTATTGGGCCGCATCAACCGTCTGGGTTTAAAGAATTGTTAGATATGGCGCCTTGATTGACGGTGCGTTGATTGACGGCGCCTTAGTTAACGGAGGCTTAGTTAACCGCGGCTGGGCATGCGCGGCTTGTCGCCAATAATGCCAAGCGCCTCAAGTTCAGTGACTTCTTGCTGGCTCAGCTGCAATATTTCGCTCAGCACCAGCTGATTATGCTGGCCCAGGGTCGGTGCTGCGGACGCAATGGGTATGGGCGTTTTCGCGCTACGAAACGGCGCGCTGGGGTGCGGCTGGCGGCCAATATAGGCGCGCTCTAGCCACTGCAAATAGTCACGGTCCTGCAGATGGGGTTCATGCAGCAGGGCATTACCATCGTTCAGTTTGGCCGCAATGATGCCAAGGCCCTGCAGGCTGTGCATAACCTGTTCGGCTGATTGTTGTGCGGTCCACTGGGCTAAGCTTGCGTCAATTTCTGCGCGTTGGCTCAGTCGCGCCGTCAGATCGGCAGTTTTATCCAGAGCCGGCACAAGAGTTGTCAGGTGCTGCCACTCTGCCTCGCTGGTGATTTGAACTAGCACCCACGCATCGTCCCCGAGGCAGGGGTAAACCCCGTAAGGTGCATGCTCTGGGTGCGCGTTACCGAAGCGCGTCGGTGCGTTACCGTGCACCGATTGGTGCAAAATGCCCGGAGCTGCCAAGGGGAAAAGGCACTCCACTTGGCTGAGATCGACAAACTGTCCCTCGCCGGTGCGCTGCTTGTGCCATAGCGCGGTGAGAATCGCCGCGCTGCCGTTCAATCCGCCCACTGCGTCGCCAAAAGCCACATGCTGCATGGTCGGCGCTTGGTCTGGGTCACCCACCAAGTGTGGTAGCCCCGAGGAATGCTCCACAGTGGAACCATAGGCGCGAAATTCGGCCCATGGCCCAGTGCTGCCGAAGGCCGGCATGGACACCATGACCAGTTCGGGGTTGGCTTCAATAAGATGGTCGTAACTCAACTTCAGTTTGGGCAGTACGCTACCCGAATAGTTCTCTACCAGCGCATCTGCGGTGGCCACCAAGCGCAGCAATAGCTCGCGGCCCTTGGGGTGTTCCAGATCCAGCGTGATATCGAGCTTGTTTCGGTTGACGTACAGGTATTGAAGGGATTTTTCCGCTCCGTCGTCGGCGATCCACTCCTCGGTTGCCTCCCAACTGCGCCACCAGTCGAAACGCTCACAGCTTTCTACCTTAATAACTTGAGCGCCCATATCGGCCAGATTACGGGTGGCCAGCGGCCCGGCCCAACCCATGGAAAGGTCAATAATGCGCAGGCCTTCAAGGGGCTTGGCTGATGCCGGTTCCGACGGCGCCGCGGACCTCGACTGTTGGCCCTGCGTTGGGTTTTTCGCTAAATCTGGCGCTGGATCTGGGAGTAAATCCTGCCAGCGCCGCGCATCAGCGCCCAAGGCCGCTACCGGTCCGCCAAAGTGTGGGGGCGTGCGGAACAAACGAAACGGCGTCGAGGGTGCGCTAAAGGTATCTGCACCCTGCACAACGGTGCTAAATGCCTGACGCGACTGATACTGGTCGACGCTAAACAACTCCTCCATGGTTGGTACTCGGGCCAGCGGAATGCGCATGGCTTGGCCGCGGTAGAACAGGTCTTCGGCACTGTGCTCGGCCAACGCCTTTAAAATTTCCGGCTCCAGCAGGTCTGATGCGGCCAGACGGTTGACACTGCTTTGAAACAGCTCGATGTCAGCAAAGTGCTCTAGGTCTAAGAGCTTGCACAGTGCCTTCCATTGGTTGGGTGCCAGCGTCGTAACACCCAGCCAGCCGTCCTTACAGGGCCATATACCCAAGGGGTAGGTGGGCGGAAAACGATTGATGCCCATGCGCGACGGTAGCGGGTTATCGTTAAAGGCGTTGATGGCTGCCAAGTCGGTAAAGCACAGATTGGCCTCAAAAATACTCGTCTCTAGCGCAAAAACTGCCGATTGCCTTGCCCCGGCGGCATTGAAGCGCTGGTCTAGCAGGTGGCCTAGCGCGCCATTAAAGGCACTGATGCCGCCTATCATCTGGGCTTGATAACCCGGTGGGATGATGGGTGGTCCCTCTTCGGTACCAATGCCGCGCATCAGTCCGGTAAGGGCGTGAATGGTGGCGTCAGAGCCGCGCATGCCACTGTAGCGACCGCTCTCGCCGTACCAACTAATCGAGCAGGTACTTACCGCGAGCTGCGCCAGATAATTCGCGCAGGGAAGTCGCTCAGGGTCATAAATAACAAGATCTGCGACGCTGGCCAGTGGCTCCTCTGAGAACAGCTCGTGGCGGGCAATGACACTGAGTTTGTTAGCGTGCAAATAGCCGTGCATGGCGCTATCGCCACTAGGCAGCAAGGGTTTGAGTCCGCGCGTCATAAAACCCGCAGCGGGCTCAAGGTTAATTACCCGCGCCCCGTAATCGGCGAACAATTTGGCGGCGTAGCTGGTTGCCACACTGCCGCTCACATCGACAATGGAGAGGTCTTGGAAAACGCCAGTCATTTTATAACGCTCGCTGTGGTGGGCGGAAGTTAGTGGAGTCCCTGCAGCCAATCCAACAGGTGGGCATTCACCGCTTGCGGAGCCTCCTGCTGGGTCCAATGCCCTATTTTGGGTAGCAGCGCATTGGTGCGCAGGTCGGTGACAAACTTGGGCATGTTTTCTAGGGCGGGTCCTGCCATGGCGATAACGCCATCGCGCTCACCGGCGACGAACAGAGCGGGCTGACTGATTTCAGTTGGCGCTGCGGCACTCAGTTGCCAAGTTAGGTTGTGATTTCGATAGTAGTTAAGGGGGCCGGCGAATCCGCTGCGAGAGAACTCATCGACATAGAAATCCAGATCACTGTCCGACAGCCAAGCCCCCATCTGTGCTGGGTCAATCAAGCTGGTGAGCATGTCATCGTGCTCTGACTTTTCTTGATAGGAACTCAGGTCCATCTCGCCGCTGGCCAGATGATAGAACTTGCGCAGGGCAGTGCGCACATCGGTCTCGAATTCTGCTTCGGCGACACCGGGGGTTTGAAAATACAGTTGGTAGAAAAACTTACCAACGAAGAAGGCCTTCATAGTATCTAGCGGCGGCACGGGGGAGCGAGGGCTGTACGGCACCGATAAAGCACCAACAGCGGTGAAAGTGTCGGCGTGCCAAAGGGCGCAGTTCCACGCGGTTGGCGCGCCCCAGTCGTGGCCGATAACAATGGCGCTAGCGTAGCCCAAGGCACCCACCAAACCCTTGATGTC
>JAACDW010000074.1 GCA_009936775.1 Pseudomonadota bacterium | reverse complement strand
ATGATAAGCCTCCAAGTAGCGCGCAATGCCACGTTCGATGACTTGTGTTGGTAGCTCAGGCCCCGGCGAGGTTTTGTCCCATTCGCCAGAAGCGACTACGGTCTCTAGATAGTTGCGGACAATTTGCTTATCGAAGCTGACCTGTTCGCGGCCCGGTTCCCAATCATCCGCTGGCCAGAAACGCGAGCTGTCCGGGGTGAAAATTTCATCAATCAATAGCGGCTCGCCAGCACCGTCCAGCTGACCAAATTCAAACTTGGTATCGGCCAAAATAATGCCGCGCTCACCTGCGTAATCTCGCGCTGCGCTGTACAGGCTGAGGGTTTTCTCGCCCAACCACTGCATGAGTTCCTCACCAACCACGGCTGCGCCCTCGGCAAAGCTGATGTTCTCATCATGACCGTCCACGGCCTTGGTAGATGGGGTAAACAGCGGCTGGGCTAGGCGGTCCGAGTTGCGCAATCCGGCCGGCAGCTCGATACCACATACCGCACCACTGTTTTGGTAGTCCTTCCAACCGCTGCCGGTAATATAGCCCCGAGCAATGCATTCGATGGGCACTACTGCCGTTTTGCGGCACAACATGATGCGGCCACCGAGTGCTTGCTGCTGAGCGTCCGTCAAGCCGGGTACATCGGCAACATCGGTGCTGAGCAAGTGATGATCGATGACACTGGCAAAATGATCGAACCAAAACTTCGAAATTTGCGTCAGCACCACACCCTTGCCCGGCAAGCCATTTTGCATCACCACGTCGAAGGCACTGATGCGGTCAGTGGCAACAATCAGCAAGGCTTCGTCACCGGATGCCAGCGTCACGTCATAAAGATCGCGTACCTTACCGGTGCGTTTGTTCGGTAGCGCTAAATCGGTAGCTAATAGGGCCTCGGCCATGAATCTTTTCCCTTGGTTAATTACGTGGGCGTGCAGGCGTTTGCTTTGCGTTCACTGCCGCCGGGAGCCAGCAACTTTAAGCGGTGTTGCCGCCGTCTGCAAAGTATGTCGAACCAGTAACAAACTGACTTTCGTCACTGGCCAAAAACAGCATGAGATTGGCGATATCTTCCGGCTCAGCGTAACGCTGCATAGGAATACTCGCCGCCATGGCCTGCTGGGCCGCAGCTGGGTCATCGGGCAGCATGCCTGCTGCTATCGACCGCATCATGCGGGGTTGCGCTTGGGAGGGATTTACGGTGTTAACCCGAATACCCTCTGCCGCAAACTCACGCGCCGCCGAGCGCATCAGACCAATCACCGCATGTTTGCTGGTGGCATAGGGCGCCATGCGCGGCGTACCGCGAACGCCGGTAATACTTGAGGTGATGATAATGCTCCCGCCACCGCGCAAACGCATCGCCGGCACTGCCGCACGCACGGCCAAAAAGGGGCCTTTTACATTCACTGACATGACCTGATCGAAGCGCGCCTCGTCGTAGTCGAGGATGGATGCCACGTCGCCCTCAATACCCGCATTAGCCACGAAAATATCCACACCGCCATAGCGCTCGGTAGCGGTTTCTACCATGCGCGCGTTGTCATCGGCAGCAGTAACGTCAGCAACCAGATAGCTCACCTGATTGCCGCCAATTTGCGCACAGGCGTCGGCTAAGTTTTGCTCATGTAAATCCACCAGCAGCACCTGTGCCCCGGCGTCGGCAAAGCGTTTACCCGCCGCCAGCCCGATACCTCCTGCGCCACCGGTAATGACCGCAACTTTGCCTGCTAATCGGCTCATCAACCTCTCCCGAAAATTTGTTACCGCATATTTGACCATAGCAGGGCCATTGGCGTAACAGTCAAGCAACGTCGCAACACACAAGTCAAACCTAACGCCCTTTGCTGGGTTAAAGCTCCCACTTGATTGAAGTACTTCTCTTTCGGTCTCTGCCCTGCCTAATTCGTCAAACGTAAGAAAAACATCAGAAAAACATCGGAGTTCCCTGCCGCCCTTTGTGAACTAATGATTTGAACCTTTGCAGCAAGCAACCGGAAAACAAATTTCAGTTCACACACACATTTATGGGGGGAGCATGGACTCAAAATGGTTTTTTACACACAAAGCGCGCAGGCGTCGCATTGCAACCCTCGTCTACGCCGTTGCAGGTGTGTTGCTGGTAAGCGCTTGCGATAACAATTCAAGCGCTGGCAACCGCCTCACGACCGATGACGACGACACAGGCTCTGGGGCAACAAATTTTGCGCTGCATGGCGGCGCAGTTAAGGGCCCCTTAGCCTATGCTACCGTTCGCGCGTATGCCTTTGATGCCAGTGCCGACGGCTTCAAAGGCGCCCAACTCGGTAACGATGGCAGCACTAATGCAAATGCAGCGATAACCGACTTACTCATTCCGCTCAATGCGGCCACACCCTTTATCGTCGAGGTTACTGCTGATGCAGATACTGTCGACCTAGCGCTACCCGAAGGCGTCGCACCGGCGCTCACAGTGATGCGCACTGCGGTTACCACGCAAATGCAGGGAGCAGGCGAGCCACTCTACGCAACGCCGTTGACCACAATGGCCCTGGAGGTCGCGGTCGCAAACGCCGACGCCAGCGAGGGCCTATTCGGTGGCGATAACGATGGTGCTATCAGCCTCGCTGAGCTTGCTGCAGCGCTGCCACTGGCGGCGCGGCAAGTCACCACCGCGGTGGGCTTTGGGCTGGACGACGAGGTCGATATCTACACGACGCCACCCTTGCTCACCGACGCAACAGATACGCCGGAAACTCAAGCTCAGGCAGCTGCCTATCGAACAGCGATCGAAGCCGTGACTGCCGTGGTGGTCTTGCTGCAAGAGGAGGTGGCGGCCAACAGCAGCGACCAGCAGGTCGCAGATAACGACTTGGTGCTCGCCGCACTGGCTAAGGACCTAGCTGACGGACAGATCGACGGCCAAGCCGGGCAGGAGCCTGTGGCCGCCCTTGCGCCCGTGGCCGATGTCGCTGTGTCGGTGGCAGTCGATCCAGCGAGCCTGATCGTACCCGGCTCGATTACTGTGGACAATCCGAATGGCATGGCTGTTACAGCAATTGAAGAGCAACTGCTTGCCGAAGTCAGCATGACCGGGGCTGCAGTCGAAGACACCAGCGCACTCGAACCCGGGGGCGAGGCTCACGCTGAACCTAAGCCCATAGAAGCAGCACCAAACAGCGACGACGACGCGCATTTAGACATCGTCGACAACTGTCCCTTGATAAGCAATGAGGACCAACTCGACAGTGACGGCGACGGACCTGGAGACGTTTGTGACGCCGATGACGACAACGACGGTGTAGTCGATGTGATGGATGCGCTGCCGCTAGACCCGACAGAGACTGTAGACACGGACCGAGATGGCATAGGCAACAACGCCGACACCGACGACGACGGCGATGGCGTGGAAGAGGCAGCCGACGGCTTCCCACTGAACGCTGCGGAGTCGCTTGACACCGACAACGACGGCATCGGCAACAACGCCGACGAGGACGACGATAACGACGGCACTAACGATATCGATGACGCCTTTCCGTTGCACGCAGATGAGATCCACGACAGCGATAACGCCGGTGTTGGTGACGTTGCTGACACCGATGACGACAACGACAACATCGCTGACAACGACGACAACTGCCCCCAGCACAGCAACCCCGACCAAGCAAATATTGATGACGACGATGTCGGCGATGCTTGCGATGCGGACAGCGCCATGGTTTGGGATCAACGCAACTGGAACCAAGCCATATGGCAGTAACACCTGAGAAAAAACCGAGGATCGGAAAATGCAAATTCAAATGTACAACACCAGCGCCAGCGCCAGCGCCAGCGCGGCAAATCTTGATTCACCCGTAATTTTGAACCGTAAACACAGGGGACAAACCATGAAAAAAATCAGTCAACACCTAGCGCTGCCCTTGGCACTGCTCGCAAGTCTGACGCTTGCCAACGCCCACGCCGACAAAGTAGACGCAGCGGCCGTTACCAGCTTCGTTGCAGGCACCCCGGCAGTAGCTGCCGAGGTAAACAGCACCATTGCCGAGTTAACATCGGCAATAAACGATAACGACCAACGCCTTGCCAGTTTGCTGGCCATGCCCGATGCGCCAACGGCTCAGGCACTGAGCATCGACTGCGATGCTGACCCAGAGGCCCTAAACGCCGCCATAGCCAGTGCTCGCCGAGAAACATCATTGGACATCAGTGTGAGCGGGGAATGCAATGCAGTTAGCATAAACCGCGACTATGTGAGCATAGACGGCGGCCCAGGCGGCGCCACGATTCACTCAACAGCAGCACAAACACCCGCTCTACGGGTTAGCCAAGCTCGTGCCGTTGAGCTGAAAAATCTTCATTTAGATGGCAGCGGGGTTGCAGAGGTAGGACTGGATATTACCCTTGGTGCGGTGGTCGAGGCCGCCAATCTGACGGTAACAGGCGCCACAGGGGATGCCATAGCCGCGGTGCTCAACAGCGTACTGGTACTGAGCGGCGATACCGCGGTTGATGTCGAATCCGCCATCGGCCTTTACGCTTCAGGTTCATCAACTGTCTATATCAGCCAGGGCACCACGACTGTCGTGACCGCAGATTGTAGCGTGGAAACTGAGTTGGGTGGCGTATTGGTGAGTGAGGGCATGCTAAATCTGACCGGTAGCTGCATCAGCATTGGCAGCAACAGTCAGGCCGTGATAGAGGGTAGTAGCACCATAACCACAGGCACGATGAACGTATCCGGCGGCTCCATGATCCTGCGCGGCAGCGCTGGCAACTCGGTTCAAGTAAGTCATGGTGACCGGGTTTTGATTAGCTCAGGGGGCAGTCTGTTCTTAGCCGCTGCAGACGGTGGCAATGTTGGCCTGTCTGCTGCCGCTGACACCAACCCTAGCGTTGTTGTAGCTGGCAACGCAAATATAGGTTTTTTGCTAGGTTCCCAGGGGGAGGGGGGCGGTACCAGTCGAGTCGATTTTGCCAGCAATTTAGTCGTTTTAGACGGTTATTTGATAAGTTCAGCAAACTCTGCTGGAGTCTTTGATGGCCGCATTCAACTGGGCTCAAATGCCAACTTCCTGCGCGCAGAAAACAGCCGAATTGTCACATCAGGTTCCAACGCGGACAACAACATTTCCCATTTAGGCTTTGGATTAGTGAATCTTTCGCACGGGGTTAATACCATTTTGGGCTCTGCTACCACAGTTGATGCCGCCACGCGGTTT
>JAACDW010000073.1 GCA_009936775.1 Pseudomonadota bacterium | reverse complement strand
TGAAACGGCGGAACAAGCCTCCACGGAAATAATGAGTATTGCGATAACGCGGATGTCAGACGAGGTTGTGGCACTGATTGAGGCGCGCACCGGCGAGATCAAAGAGGCCCTCGAGCGTAACGAGGAACTGCTGCTAAATATCCTGCCCAAGCCCATCGCCGCGCGCAAGCTCGCAAATGAAAAGGTCATCGCCGACTCACACGAGATTTGCAGTGTGCTGTTTGGCGACATTGTCGGGTTTACTCCGCTTTCCAAGGCGCTGGGTCCAGAGCGCCTAGTCGACTTTCTTAATCAGATTTTCACCACCTTTGACGACTACAGTGAAGAGTTGGGATTGGAAAAAATTAAAACGATTGGTGACAACTATATGGTCGCCAGCGGTGTGCCCAATGCAGATCCTGAGCATGCCTTTAAGATCGCTGAAATGGGCCGACGCATGATGGGCTATATTCAATCATTGCCGCCGATTGGTGGCGTGCAGCCGATGATGCGCATTGGCATTCATTCCGGGCCGTTGGTGGCAGGCGTCATCGGCAAGAAGAAATTCATTTACGACCTCTGGGGCGACGCAGTGAATACTGCGGCGCGGATGGAGTCGCATGGCATTCCCAACCGTATTCATCTAAGTTCAGACACGGCTGCGCTTATCGGTGGACGGTATGCAGTCGAAAGCCGCGGCGTCATCGACATCAAGGGTAAGGGGCAAATGGAAACCTTCCTGCTCAGCGCTTAGCATTTGCGTCGATAGCTCTCGAGCTTTTATTACCAAATCAAACCAGAGACCGCTATGACCACTAAGCATTTGTTGCACCCAGAGCTGCTGCCTGTAATTGAGGAATTCGAACCGTTTCGGTTCAGCCGCGAAAACATCGCCGAATTTCGCAGTTCTCGAGCGGGCTTGATTCACTTGGGCGACGCCGATAGCGCAGGCGTTACGCGCGAGGCCATCAGCATCGCTGGATCCGATATCGATGTCCCTTGCCTGCTTTATACGCCGAAAAACCGCAAACCAACGGCAGCTTACCTGCACATTCATGGTGGCGGTTACGTGGTGGGTCAGAAAGAGGGTTCTGACCCCATGAACACCAAAATCGCATCGCATTTGGGCATAGCGGTACTGGCGGTGGGGTATCGCTTGGCGCCTGAACATCCGGCTCCTGCGGGCCTAATGGACTGTTACGCCGGGTTAGCGTGGCTGCACGAACAGGCCAGCACCCTAGGCTACGATCCCAGTCGTATTGCCATCGGTGGCGAAAGTGCTGGTGGCGGATTAGCGGCAGCGCTGGCAATTCACGCGAGGGACGAGGGTAAGTATGCGGTTTGTCACCAGCACTTAACCTTTCCCATGCTCGATGATCGCACCGGCACCTGCGCCGACCCTGCAGACCCCTTGGTTGGCGAGTTTATCTGGAATCGCGACAATAACGGCTTCGGTTGGTCTTGTTATCTTGATGGCCAACCTGCATCGGCGCCAGTGGTGCCCGCTCGGGTTAGCAGTGTGGCAGACCTGCCGCCGGCATGGATCTTCACCGTGGCTATGGATCTCTTTCGTGATGAAAACATCATCTACGCCCAGCGCTTGTTAGCTGCAGGGATACAGACAGAGCTGGTGGTTATGCCCGGAGCCTGCCACGGCTTTATGATGCAACCCAACAGTTCCTTGGCCCGCCGCTATGTGGCGGATCATTTGCGCGCACTTGCCAGCGCACTCAGCGTAGATGTAGCACCGGCTGCTGCTGAGCCCAGTTAGCGCTCGCAGGCATTGGCCCGCGCTGCGGCTCTAGGCCGGATATGCGGCGCTGCCATGCAACCAGGACGCCAGAATGGCGTTGAGTTCTTGAGGTTTTTCTTGCGCCATCCAATGCCCTGAGTGCAGACGCGCCTCGGTTAAATTTGGGCATACCTGGCGCATGGGCTCGGCGAACGCCGTGGTGGTGGTATCGCACACATAGTCGTAAGTCGCATGCACAAACAGCACCGGCATTGAAAGCGTCGGATCGGCCTTGGTTTGCAAATACGCAGTGTTCGCCGCGCCATTCACATACCAAGCGTTGGGACCAAAGAAGCCATTTTCCTTAAGGTGCTTTGCATAGGTCGCGATGTCTTCGGCGCTGACGACATCTTCATCCAACGGCAAGTCGGGTACGCCGCCGAGGGCAGTAAACCAGCCACCGTTTTTGCGAATGGAAGCAGAGCCTGAAGGTACCCCAACACCGTTGGGGTCGCCCTTACGAAACAACGCCTTAATCAGCGCTTCCGGGTTTTCCTCCATCTCTCGCTGTGCGGCGTCAAAGTTCTCGTAATAGTACATTTGGTAGTCCCACTGCCCCAGGGGATACTCGTCTGCAGGATACAGCTCACGGTTGATGCTGTGCTCCATCTGCGCGGGTTGACCGGCAAAGCCATAGGGAACGCAGAGGCTTGCTACTGCCGCCACGCGTTCTGGGTGCTGTAGCGCCACACTCCACGCCACTGGTGAACCCCAGTCATGTCCGATCCATACCGCTTTTTCCACGCCAAGGCTGTCAATCAGCTCCACCATGTCCTGCACCATTTCAGCCAGCGCGTAGGCCTCCTTGGTGTCGTATACCGTAGAGGCACCGTAGCCGCGCATGTCTGGCGCAATGGCTCGGTAGCCTAAACTTCCCAGATAGGCCAGCTGATGACGCCAGCTGATCGACAGTTCCGGCCAACCATGGGTCATAATAACCACGGGGCCGTCTTGCGGGCCGCAGGCGCGGTAAAAGGTGCTGTGACGACCGCTACTGGTGCGGTGCTCGGTAATAGCCAAATTCGTATCTCCTGAAGTCGAGCGTGACTGGTGTTGAGTGCCTGATGAGGGATAAGGTACGCATTGAACACCACGCTGAAAAGAGCATGGGCGAAGAAAGTGTGCTCTTGGTCAGGGCCCACTCCCGAACAGCCCAGCGCTAAATCCCAGCGCTAAATCCCAGCGCTAAATCAATGGAGCAAATGACAGTGCAGATACCCAATGGCTGGAAGCATGCCGATGACATGCTCAACCGCGACTTCGCGTTCACAGATTTTTCCGCAGCCTTTGCCTTTATGACCCGGGTTGCAATGCTCGCAGAGCAAGCCAACCACCATCCGAATTGGTCAAATGTCTATAACAGCGTCAGCATCAGCTTGACCAGCCATGATGCAGGTAATGTCGTCACCGACAAGGATATGGCGCTGGCAGAACACATAAACAGACTATTGGACAGCGAGGACCAAGTTTTTTAGAAACTGGACCGGCCGAGATGCGAATTAACCCTCGAGACCAGCGATTAACTGCCAAACGCGTATTGTTGTAGGCTCGCGCTTTCGCTAAATTTGATGGTTGAATTTACATACACGATAGGAGCTTTTCGATGCCTAAGATTACGTTTATTGAGCACAACGGAACTCAGCATACGGTGGACGCTGAGGTGGGCAAGTCCGTAATGCAAGCAGCGATGGATAATCTGGTGCCGGGAATCGACGCAGACTGCGGTGGCGAATGCTCCTGTGCGACCTGCCATGTAATGGTAAATACCGAATGGCTAGCGAAAACTGGCGGGGCGAATGAAGCTGAAAATTCCATGCTGGATCTCAACCCCGAGCGCGCTGATAACTCCCGTTTGTCCTGCCAGATGATGGTAAGTGACGATTTAGATGGGCTAATTGTTGATCTACCGGAGTTCCAATTCTAATGAGTGAAGCACCGACCTTAAATATGGCGGACTTTGAGCCGCAAGCCCTTGCCCTGGAGGACATTGATGTCAGCCAGCGCAGCATCTGGATAGAAGACAAAAAAATGGCCTTCTTTGACAGACTGCGGGATGAGGCCCCAGTACATTACTGCAAGGACTCAGAGTACGGTCCGTATTGGTCGGTAACGCGTTTCAAAGACATTATGGAAATCGATAACAATTGGCAGGATTTTTCTTCCGAACCGGCGATTACCATAATCGAGCCAGAAGAAGATTTTCCGCTGCCTATGTTCATCGCCATGGATCCGCCGGTACACGACGAGCAGCGTAAAACCGTCCAAGGTTCCGTGGCGCCAGCGAACCTCAAGCTGATGGAAGAAACCATCCGTAAGCGCACGCAAAAGGTGCTGGATGATCTACCCGTTGGCGAACAATTTGATTGGGTAGACCGTGTGTCCATTGAGCTGACCACGCAGATGCTTGCCACACTGTTTGATTTTCCCTTCGAGGATCGGCGTAAACTGACTCGCTGGTCGGATGTGGCCACTGGCGATGAAGAAAGCGGCCTTGTTGAGAGCGAGGAAGCGCGTCAGGCTGAGCTGTACGAATGCTTGGAGTACTTTACCCGCCTGTGGCACGAGCGCGCAGAACGAGGCGAATCCAATGATCTGGTGTCTATGCTGGCCCATGGCGATGCCACCAAGGATATGACGCCACAAGAATATCTAGGCAATTTGATACTGCTGATCGTTGGCGGCAATGACACCACGCGCAACTCTATGACCGGTGGCGTTTGGGCGTTGAACCAAAATCCGGGCGAGTACGCCAAGTTACGCAACAACCCGAGTGTGATTCCTAACGTGGTATCAGAAAGTATCCGCTGGCAAACGCCTTTGGCGCATATGCGTCGGGTCGCTAACAAAGACTACGAGATCAATGGGCAGACCATTAAGGCAGGGGATAAGGTTGTGATGTGGTACTTGTCGGGGAACCGCGATGAGCGCTCTATCGAGAATCCAAACGAGTTCATTATCGACCGCGATCGTGCGCGCCAGCATCTGTCCTTTGGCTTCGGTGTGCACCGTTGCATGGGCAACCGCTTGGCAGAAATGCAGCTGCGAGTGTTGTGGGAAGAGGTGCAAAAGCGCTTCCACATGGTGGAAGTAATCGGCGAGCCGAAACTCGTACCGTCGAATTTTGTCCACGGCTATACGGAAATGCAGGTGGTACTGCACTCCCACTAGCTTGGTGTCAGTGCCTGAGGCCAGCTTAAAAGCTGGCTTTTTTTTGCTTGCGCGAACGTGTGGACCTAAAACAGGGTAGGGAGAAACAGTGATGTTGGAATATACCAAGGGCGATTTGTGTCTGGCCTATGAAGTACACGGCAAGGGCGCGCCCATACTGCTGATTGCACCCGGCGGACTGCGCTCCGAGCGCGGTATGTGGGCCAACAGTCCTATCGATCCGCTAGCACTTCTGAGTCCGCACTTTCAGGTGATCAGCATGGATCAACGCAATGCCGGGGCATCCTCCGGCCCGATTGAAGCAGATCATAGCTGGCAGACCTATACCCAAGATCAGCTAGATTTGATGGACTATTTGGGCCACGAGCGTTTTGCTGTTGTGGGCATGTGTATTGGCGGCCCCTATATCTTGAACTTGATCAAGACCGCGCCCGAGCGAGTGCGCGCCAGTGCCGTGCTGCAAACCATCGGCCGTGACGACAATCGACAGGCCTTTTTGTCTATGTTTGACGGTTGGGCAGATGACCTGCATCAAGGCGCCCCCGACACCTTTCCCGCCAGTGCACTGGCGGATCAGCGCAGGCGCATGTTTGAAAACGATCTGACGTTTTTGTGCATGACAGAACAGGAAGTAGCACAGTGCAGACCGCCGATGATGATTTTGGACGGCGCTGATACCTACCATCCTGCAGCCGCTTCGCAGCGATTGGCGGAGCTACAGCCACAGGCAGAGCGCCTAACCCAGTGGAAACAACCGCCGGATACTGAAATAGCTGCATCGCGTATGCTGAACTTCTTTCAATCGCACCTTGGTTAAGCTCTGATGCAGCGCGGTTTAATTGCGGCGCAAGTGATACTGAGGGCGTCTGCGTATCGCCTTTGGTATAAGATGGGCCTTCTGCGTGCGGCCTACTGCCGTACTGTGGTTTTTTACCAGATTAGGAGAGCAAATGTCGGTAGTAGCAGTAATGGAAACCAATAAAGGCACCATTCGAGTAGACCTTTATCCGGACGAGACCCCCATGACAGTGGCGAACTTTGTCAACTTGGCTCAGCGTGGCTTTTACGATGGCTTGTCTTTTCATCGCGTGATCGACGACTTTATGGTTCAAGGAGGCTGCCCGAGCGGCACCGGTACTGGTGGTCCGGGTTATCGTTTTGGCGACGAATTCGTGCCCAGCCTACGCCACGATGCGCCAGGAAAATTCTCCATGGCGAATGCGGGTCCCGGCACCAATGGCTCACAATTTTTCATAACCCATGTGCCAACGCCATGGCTAGATGACGCACACACGATCTTTGGCGCCGTACAGGGCGATGCGGATCAAGACGTGGTAAATGCCATCGGACAAGGCGACCGCATTGTTAGCGTAACCATCGAAGGTGGAACACAGGACTTACTTGCCAGTGTTGAGCAGGTCGCCGAATGGAATGCTGTGCTAGAAGGTTAGTGGCGGGATAGGGTAAGCGGGCAGGGTCTGCGTATTAGGGACCAGGCGGCGTACAAGGAGAGGGAGAGGGCTATGCGCGAGGAACTGCTGTTTGCAGATCTGAAAGTCATTGATATGAGCAGCTGGATTGCCGCACCGGTAGCGGCGACCATGCTAGCGGACTTCGGTGCTCAGGTGATCAAGGTAGAGCCACCAGAGGCTGGCGATGGCTACCGTAACTTTGCGCCCATGGCATCTACGCCGACCAGTGACGTCAACTACACGTGGCATCTGGATAACCGCAACAAACGCGGCATTACGCTGAACCTCAAGACTGAGGAGGGCCGCACCATCCTGCACGATTTGGTGCGCGACAGCGACGTCTACATCACCAATACCACGCATCCTATGCGACGGACCTGGGGTTTGACTTACGAGGATCTTGCGGCGATCAACCCGCGCCTGATTTATGCGTCGCTTACCGCCTATGGCGAGCAGGGACCGGAGCGCGACCGCGAAGGTTTTGATCTGGTGGCCTATTGGGGGCGCTCGGGCCTAATGGATTTGGTCCGAGCACCCGGGGCAGAGCCTGCACCCGCTCTGCCGGGAATGGGCGATCACCCCACTGCAGTCACTCTTTACGCCTCTATTGTTACCGCGCTAATGCGTCGCCAGCAAACCGGGGCCGGTAGTCATGTGCACACCTCGCTGCTGGCCAATGGCATGTGGTCAGGTTCCTGCATTGGTCAAGGAGCCTTTGCCGAGGCGGATTTTACCTTGTTCCATCATTTGGCCGACCATCTGTTTACGCGGTTGATGTATGAGACGTCAGACGGTCGTTGGCTGCAGTTCAGCATGGTGCGTACGGATGCAGAAATCGACATGCTGTTTACCCTCATCGGCAAGACTGACTTACTGTTAGACCCGCGTTTTCTCGACGCCGAGTTGCGGGTTGAGAATGGCAAGGCACTGGTACATGAAATGCGCGAGGCGCTGCTGGCCAAAAGCTCTGCTTATTGGATGCAAACTCTGGGCGATGCCGAGGTACCAGTTGCCTTAGTCGGTCGCATTGAGGAGTTGCCGCACGATCCACAGGTGCAGGCGAATGCGATGACCATGACGCCAATCCCAGAAGTCGGCATGCCCGCGGTTATCAAACCGCCGCTAAATATTGAAGGCCTTGCGACTCGTGCGGCGGGCCTTGGACCCGAGTTGGGTCAACATAGCGAAGAAATACTCACCGAGTTAGGTTATGCGTCGGCGGACATACAGCGTTTCAAAGATCAGGGCATTATTTAGCCGACGCAGGCACCATTACTCAGGCTCGGCACTATTTCACGGACTAAGTCAGGTATGCAGTCAAATACTCCAGTGGTGCGCGATTTATTGCTCATTGGCGGCGGCCATAGCCACGTACAGGTGCTTAAACACTTCGCCATGCAGCAGCTACCAGGCGTGCGCCTAACCTTAGTTTGCGATGCCGACGTGGCACCCTATTCGGGTATGGTGCCGGGCTATATCGCCGGACACTATGCCCTTGATGAAATCCAAATTGCCATGTCTCCGCTGTGCCGTGCCGCTGGGGCACGCTTTGTCTGCGCCGAGGTTACGGCCCTTGACCGCCATAATAAGCGGGTTGTGTTCGCCGACCGCCCCAGCATGAGCTACGACCTGCTCTCCATTAACTGTGGGGCCAGGCCCGACCTTAAGGGCCTGCCGGGTGTTGCCGTTAAGCCCTTGGGCGAGTTCTTAGCTCACTGGCCAAGTCTGCAAAGCAACATAGAACAGCGCAGCAGGCCTGCGTCGCTAACACTCGTAGGGGCTGGGGCAGGTGGCGTTGAGATGGCATTAGCGTGTCGTGCAAGCCTACCCGAGCATACCGTGATCAATCTCATCGGGCCGCGCTTACTACCCGGGCTCAGTAAGCGAGCAGCAATACTCACGCAGCAAACGCTGAGCAGCAAACGCATCGACTATGTTGCGCAGCGTGTAACGGCTGCTGTTAACACGGACAGCGGATTTCGCCTCATGTTAGGCAATGACGCGAGTACGGATACGGATCATCTGCTCTGGGTTACCGACGTGCGCGCGCCAGACTGGTTAGCCCAGTCAGGCCTGCATTGCGACGATAAAGGCTTTGTGCGTGTATCTCGCACGCTGTGCAGTGTTAACGATAGCAGCGTGTTTGCCGCCGGTGATGCAGCACATCTGACGGGTCAAGAACGTGCAAAGGCTGGAGTCTACGCGGTACGTGCAGCGCCCGTGTTGACTCGAAACCTCCGCCTTGCTGCTCAAGGTCTACCGCTGTCAGGGCGGCGCTCGCAGTTCTCTGCCCAACGCTCCTTTCTCACGCTTATCGGCACCGGCGACACCACCGCCCCTGAGGCCATCGCCACCAAGGGGCCCCTTGCTCTTAAGCTGCCGTACTTCTGGCGGCTCAAGGAACGCATTGACCGGCGCTTTATTGAGCGCTTCCAGCGGCTTGCGCAGATGCAGCAACCTGCCCAGCCGCACTTAGCGCCAGCGCTGGCGGCAGACTTACCCGACGATGCCATGCGCTGTGGCGGCTGCGGAGCTAAGCTGGCGGCAGACCCACTGCGCCGGGTACTGGATCGGCTGCCCAAACAAGCGGCGCCCCACGTCACACTTGGTATTGGTGACGACGCCGCCCAAGTGCTGCATGGCAGTGGCTCCACCTTGCTCAGTGTCGATGGCTTTCGCGCCATGATCGATGATCCCTACATGCTTGGGCGTATCTGTGCACACCACAGTCTCAACGATTTGTTCGCCATGGGGGCGCAGCCTTCGGCGGCACTGGCCTTGGCGACCATTCCGCTCATGGCTGAAGCCATGATGGAGGAAGATCTTTTTCAGTTGCTTAGCGGGGTAGTCGATGTGCTGAACGCCCATGGCGCGCCCTTGGTTGGCGGGCATTCAGCCGAGGGCGCGGAGCTAAGTATTGGGTTGACGGTTACCGGCGTACCCGGTGAGCGAACCCTGACCAAATCAACGTGCAGACTGGACGACGCGCTGATCGTAACCAAACCCTTGGGCACCGGTGTGATATTGGCTGGGGCGATGCGCGGATTTCATCAAGCTGACGCGATCCCCGCTTGCCTTGACGCCATGAATTGCAGCAACGCACCGGCGCTTGAGATTTTACAGCGCTATCGCGTCAGCGCCTTAACCGATGTGACTGGATTTGGACTGATCGGACACTTGAGCGAAATGCTGCGGGCCAGTGACTGTGGGGCAGAGCTGCAGCTTGCCCGTGTACCCATGTTGCCAGGCGCCCGCAGCTTTGCGAGCTTGGGTGTGCGCAGTTCTATTCAAAGTGCTAACGCGCTTGCGCTAGGCGATTTCAATGTGGCCCCCAGCGTCACAGACAGTGCGGCTCTGGCGCTGCTTAGTGATCCGCAAACCTCCGGGGGGTTATTGGCCTGCGTGACATCGGAGCAGGCTGATGCCTGCGTCAGCGCACTGCATGATGCCGGCATACCTGCTGCCAACATTGGCCACATAACACTCAAGGAACAGCGCAGTATTGTTTAGCCGCTGGGCTAAAAGTAGGCGGCGATGGCGGGTCGGAACCGATCCATGTCGACCAAGAAAGAATCGTGACCTTGCACGCTATCCAGTGGCACAAAGTGCACATCGGCAACGCTTTCGGCTAAGGCGTCCGCCAGTTCCTGCTGCTGACTGAGCGGAAACAGCGCGTCGGTGCGCACGCCGATCACCAGCGCAGATTGCAGCTGCAAATCGCTGAAACTCGCGGCCAAACTGCCGCCGTGGTCGAGGCCATCAAACAGGTCCATGGCGCGGGACAAATACAGGTAGCAGTTGGCGTCAAAGGAACCGATAAAGCGATTGGCATGGCTTTCAAGATAGGACTCCACCTCAAAGTCGATACCAAAGGGTGAGTCCTGTTCGACGGAGTCTGGGGCACGCTCGCGGCCAAAGCGGTCTGCCCATTCCTCGCCTGACCGGTAACTGATCATGCCGAGCTTACGTGCCAGTCGCATGCCGGTTACCGGACCATCACCCTTGGCATCGTATTGGCCTTGCTGCCACAGCGGGTCCCTGCGAATAATTTCACGCTGCAATGAGCGTAGCGCAATGGCATGAGGCAGGGCACGGGCGGCAGAAGAAATCGATACCAAGCGGCGGCAGCGGGAGGTGTGATTGAGGGCTAGGGCCAATGCGGTCATGCCGCCCATGGAAGCCCCAACCACGGTATGCAGCTGGGCGATGCCGAGACGGTCGAGCACATGGCAGGCGCTGTTCGCGATATCTTCAACGGTTAGCACCGGAAAGCTCAACCGATAGGGTTTCTCGGTGTCCGGATTGATACTGGCAGCCCCGGTGCTACCAAAACAGCTGCCGAGGGAGTTAATGCAGATAATGAAGTAGCGTTCGCTATCCAGCGGTTTGCCCGGGCCGATCATGTCCTCCCACCATCCGGCGGCAGGGTCGAGGGCAGAAGAGGCTGCGTGAGCTGAGGGCGACAAACCGGTGAAAATCAGCACCGCATTGTCGGCCGCCGAGTTAAGTGTGCCCCACGTTTCAAAAGCAACAGTCGGTGACATGAGGTGCCCACGCTGCATCGCGAATCGCCCCTCCATTGTGAAAAATTGGACTGCCTTCACTCGCTCTCTCCAGTGGCGCCAAACAGCTACAAGTTGCACCACGAAGCGCGGCTCGGGGCAGGCGCAGTTTAGCTTGCCAAGGGTTCAGTACGAAGTGTTATTGCGGGTTTTCACCGCTGACCGAAAACGTTTCGGAGACCTGCTCAGCGGTCATAAGAATTTCGTCGATCTGCTGTAACGCGATCTCGTCGAAGGATATGCCCAGAAAGGCAGTAGTGGACAACTCAATGAATAGCTCCAACAGCTGTTCTTCCGAAGCCACGGCATTGAGGTCGACAAAGAGTTTGGTAAAAAATCCTGCAGCTGCCATCTGGTCTGTGGCGTTCAGGTGCATGAGCAAATCTTCAAATTTAGGTTTGAGGTTGCCTTTTACGGAGTCTATTGCATTCATGCAGGCACAATGGAGCGCGGATCGTGAAGGAGTCGTGAAGTTTCCCGAGCTTTTATTCTCCCAACCTTCACCGCGCTTTCGCCATGCTTCTAGGGCGATGAAAACACTTTTTCGAATGGCCAACTCAGTTGTCGTAGCGCTGTCTGAAACACCCCTGCATCGGCTGTTCAGCCATCAGGTAATGGTGCTGCGGTTTAATGGTCGCCGCAGCGGTCGCGCCTATACGATTCCGGTGAGTTTTATGACTGTGTCGCGGACCGGCAGGGAGCAGATTCTGTGCATGACCGACAGCGCCAATATCTGGTGGAAAAACCTTCTTGATCCACAGCCTGTGGCAATCACGCTGCGGGGCCAGCGCCATGTTGTTCATGCCACTGTGGTGGCAGACGATCAGCAGGCCATTGAACAGGCTCTAGCGGGTTTCTGTAGGCGCAGCCGAATCAGTGCTTTATTTTCCGGGGTCGGCATGCGTGGCGGTGAGCCAAGCAGTGTCGACCTCGACGCGGCAGCGCAACGGCATGTGCTCATTCAGTTGACCCCGCAAAAACTGGCGCAACCTGCCTAGCCTTCCATGGTGACCTGGCAAACGGGCGTTTCGGCGTAATCGTCAAGCCAATCCAAGCGTTCCAGAAATTGCTCTCTCGTATAACCACCAAAGTTCTCTTGCATGTATTGCTGCACCGCTTGAGCAAATATCTTCAGGCCGTCGAGGACGGTTGGCGCGGTGACGCGAATTTCAATATCGAATGGCTCGATCGGCAACTCGTCGGCGTCATAGCCCCAGATGTCGATCATGCGAAAGGCGATGGGGTCAACTGGTCGGAGCTGCAGTGTCTCGATGGGCACATGGCCACCGTGTTCGGGTTCAAAATGCCAAGAGGCGTGCTGCATGATGCGGGTGCTCCAATGGTCAGCTCAGAAATTGCTGCGGCGCGCTGCGCT
>JAACDW010000072.1 GCA_009936775.1 Pseudomonadota bacterium | reverse complement strand
CATCCATTGACCGGCGTTGCTGCGAAAATCTGCCGGGTCAAATTCGCGGTCTAGTGTGACCTTGCCGCTTAACAAGCCCTGTTCCAAGGATGTGTAGGTTAGAGCTGCGATGTTGTGTTTGCTGCAGTGCGGCAGAAAAGCGCTCTCCGCCTCTCTGTTGAGCATGTTGTAACGAAGCTGCTGAGCGTCTACGGTGCCATGTGTTTGATAGGCTTGAAGTTGTTCCATGCTGACGTTGGAAACGCCGATTGCCCGTACCTTTCCCTCACGCTTGAGATCCATCAAACAGCCCATTGTCTCCTCAACAGGTGTGAGCTGGGGTTCGATTGCGGGTTTATGCACCTGTAGCAGGTCGATGGCGTCTACGTTGAGTCTTTTCAGGCTGGCTTCAACTTCCAATCGCAGCGTTTCTGCCTGCAGGCAGATGTAGGTGTCCTTGCCATCTTTTTGACCGTTGAAGGATCCGCGGGCGTCTGCCCACCAGATTCCGCACTTGGTGGCAATAACGGCTTGGTCGTGACGGCCGCGAATCGCTCGGCCGACAATTTCTTCAGAGCGCCCCCATCCGTAGGACGGGGCGGTATCGATCAGCGTAATGCCAGCGTCTAGGGCTGCATGAATGACACGGATGGATGCTTTTTCATCCGCCTCTACTCCGGTTGCCCAAGTGCCCAGACCGACGATCGACGCATCAATTCCAGAGGTGCCCAGTGATCGGTAGTGCATGCGCTAGGCTCCGAACCCAAGGGCTTCTTCGCCGACTTCGTTAAACCGTTGCTTAAACGGGTACTCCTCGTCGACAACCTTCCCCCAAGTCTCACCCGCTCGCGGTATCACCCACTCGCAACCCGGCGTCTGCTCAGGTGTGTTCTGCCAGCATGCCTGAAGTTCGGCCCAATCGTCGGCCATGGTGCCAGGTTTGCGGGGCGGCATATGCTCGTTAGGATGCCAGCCGTTGTTAATAAACAAAGCTGCAGTTCCCATGCCAACTCGATGGCAGCTCAGGCACTGGTTGCCCTCACTATGGATGGTGCGCATATCCCATCTTTCGCCGCCAATAACGTAGTAGGGCAGATCGAGACCCGGGATACGCTCCCGTGCGCTGATCGTTGGAACAACGGGGTCGTCTGTGCCAGCAATTTTTGCGGCATCGATAAAGTCGTTGTGAATAAACGGATCATTCTGGTGGCAGGCAACACATTGGAATGAGTTCGGTGGTGGTGTGAAGGCTCGGTTGAATTCGTCAGGGTCGTCTGTCCAAGGCATCTGTCCGATCAGTCTATGGGCGTCATCTACTGCTGCCCAGGAATCTATATCGTCAGTGCTTTCAAAAAAGGCGGTGGCGCCAGACTCGCGGTCGTAGCCTATCATCTGGACAGACCCAAGGACGAAGACCTTACCGGCGAAGGTGAAACTTGCGTTACGACCGAAGCTTACCCAAACCACGTTGGGTAACGGTTTGCCGGATGCTGTACGTCCCTCATAGCGTTGTACGACGGAGCCAGATACGCAGAATTTGCCAAGTCGAGTTGGGTTGTCGCAATCTTTGGAACTCCACCGTACCCCGTGGGTTTGCACACCATCTACATACATTGGCAGTTCGGTTCCAGCGGCAAGGTCAATTTTTGGCGGCACGCCAAGGATGGGTTCAACTAACTTGGCGTATTCGTAGGCAGTTTCTGGGAAGTCGCCGGTTTCTTCGTAGGATGAGTCCTCAAAGGCAGAACACCCCGCTAACCCAGCAAGGACCAGCGCTGGAGCGATCGTCAGATACATTGATTTGCGAACAAGCTGCATCGGGAATTGCGCGGATTGCCTGCATTTACGGTGCATTCGGGAACTGCCGATCCATCGCCGCTAGCATGTCTTCGCAGCGCTGCTGGAGCATCTTGCGAGTATCGGAGCCATCACAAAAGACGTAAAACTCGTCGGTGAGAATTGCGCGCATGACCTGCGCCCCCACGGTTTCGGCGGCAACAGCCATGTCGTCAATCATCGCCACAACGTTGTCGGACACGCGTGATTTGAGAGCTTCGATTATTGGTGTATCTACCACATGAGGACAAAGCACTGAAACACCCACGTTGGTATCGGCTAAGTCGTTCCTCAAGAATTCGCTTAAGCCCACAACGGCAAATTTGCTGGTTCCATATCCTGACTGGTGGCCATGACCGTGGATACCGCTGAACGAAGCTGTGTTGACGATGTGCGCTTCCTCGCCATGTTCGAGCATGTGCGGCAAGAACACTTTAATGCCATTGAGTGGTCCCCAGAAATTGACTTCATGGGTTTTACGCCAACCCGCTTCTGGTGTCTCCAGTACCTTTGCACCCCCCGGTATACCGGCGTTGTTGCATAGCACGTGCAAGGCACCAAAGGCACGTTCGACTTCTGTGGCGGCAGCGGTTAGCGCGTCAACATCTGTTGAATCGACATTTAGGGTAAGGACCTGATCGCTGATCTGGCTGAGTTGTTGTTGGGCGCCTGCCAGCGCCTCCTCGCGGATGTCTGTAATGATCACATTCATATTCTGGCGCGCGAATACCGTTGCCATACCCAGACCAATGCCGGTGCTGCCCCCAGTGATGAAAGCGGTTTTACCCTCAAGAGTTTTCATTGCGCTGAACCTTTAGCCTTTAAAGTGATGCCGCTTAAAGCTACTGACGAGGCCAGTCCGAAACAACCACGGTGCCCGTGCTGGGCCGGTAAGTTCACCCACTAAATGAGCATGAGTGTCTTTACTTCGATGCGTTCAACAAAAATTTCAATGGAATATGCAGGCGCTCCCGCCATGCCTTCGGCGAGTGATCTGCACCAACAAATCGCTGAGAGATCCAGTCAACCCCTGCGGTATAACCACGTTTGCGCATTACCTCATCCATCTGTTCTTGATACGGCCCGTAGTGGGCGTCATAGGTCTCAGTGCCGTGATCAAAGTAGATCTGATGAGTGCCTGCGGCGGGCCAGTGATGCTCCAGCCAGCGCATTACTGCGCCATCACTAATGGCCCATTCAGTGGACAGGCAAGCCACCCCCCCGTAAACCTCTGGGTATTCCGACAGTGCATAGGCAGATATCAGTCCACCCATACTGGAGCCCATCATCAGCGTATGACTGGGGTCAGGGTTTGTCGCGTAGTTGTCGTCAATAAACGGTTTGAGTTCTTCGACTAGAAAGCGCAGGTAGAGATCGGAAGTCAAAGTGTCGCTGCCTTCTTTGTTGTTCCACCCGTTTTGCAGCATGGTTTGCCAAACAGTTTCAGTAACCGGCTTTTGCGGCATGTACTCGGCGCCGCGTGCACCTTCATTCCAGTCGGCCATCCATACCGCAACCACCATAGCCGGAGTAATTTCGCCAGCCCTCGCAAGGCGGGTCATCGCTTTATCGACATCCCAAAAGAGGTCCATACCTGCAAATGGCGACGTCTCCACGTGAAACAACATTTGCCCGTCGTGCATGTAGATGACTGGGTAGCGGACGCTAGAGTTGGGGTCATAACCCTCAGGCAGCCAAACGTCGACAGGGCGCGGGCGAATCAGTTCGCAGGCAAAGCTCTTGTAGTGCGAGATGGTGCCGGCTATGGGCGTCATTGGCATGAAAGGGATCTGAGCCTTCAGCGTTTTTTCTTTGTCTTTATAGGGCATACGACTTGTCCGGTATTCACACCTTTCTTGGCCAGAAGCGGTATGTGCTATATCAGGGCTCTGCCAACTTACGAACAGATAGCCCAGCGTACCAGATCTCAGTTCTGCACTTGGGTTGCACAGCAAGAAATATCCTGTTTTCAGAGCTGTCGACCTGCAGATTTCAATTAGCGGCCATCAGCTGTGGGCGCGTTGCAGGAGCAGCAGATTTGCATTTTTGATCTTGCCGGCGCTGGCATGGAAATGGGGGGATTCGATGGCGGCTTGTTTGGGACCTAGCGGACTGGCGCGTAGTGTAATCCAATTGAAAAATGCAACGAGACAAGCAGCGAACCGAGTTCCGAGCGTTGGGAGGTTATCGTCAAAAAAGCAGGAAAATGCGTGCGCAAGAGCTTGCCTAAAAGCTTAACCAAATGCCTACAAAACATAGGGGTAACCGTTATCAGTAGTTTGCTTATGGCTTCTGGCAGCACCCTTGCTGCTGAACTTTCCCGCGGCAATCCAGAGGAAGTTGGTATGTCTTCTGTGCAACTAGAAAAAATTGCGGATGTCGTGCAGCAATACATTGACGCAAATCGGGTGCAGGGCGTGGTTGTTGGTATCACTCGGCGCAACAGGGTGGTGTACTACGAAGCCCATGGGGTTCTTGATGCGGCAACAGGCGCGCCGATGCCGAAGGATGCGATATTTGCAATGGCTTCCTCTACCAAGCCCATTTTAGGTGTCGCGGCGATGATGTTGATCGAGGAGGGGGTGATCGGTCTGCACGATCCTGTGCATCAGTACCTTCCCGAGTTTAAAAACATACAGGTTGCCATACTCTTGGATACTGCAGGCAAGGATGGCGGCAAGAAAAAAGGTAAGGCCGGTAAAGCATCGAAGTACGATGAACAATGGCTAGCGACAAACTGGGAAAGTCTTGCTGAAGATGAGCGGGCGAAGGTTATCGCCCACTACCAAGAACTGGAAAAAAACAAGGCGCCAGTTGAGGTCAAATTGGTGCCTGCCGAGCGCCCGATCACTGTTCACGATCTGCTGACGCATACTGCCGGTTTACATACCGGTGGCGCGGGGTCAGCCGCTGCTAAATTGCGGGTTGGCAAAACCGATACCCTTGCGAGTTTTATCCCCAAAGTAGCACAGGATCCTTTGGATTTTCAGCCGGGGACAAAGTGGGCCTACAGCGGTACCGTAGGTCTAGACGTGGTGGCGCGCATTATCGAAATCGCCTCTGGCATGCCGTTGGATCAGTTTGTTCAAACTCGAATTTTCGACCCGTTAGACATGCAAGACACGCATTGGAACATGCGAGAAAATAAGCAGCATCGATATCCTGTAATACCCAACGACAAAGGCTCATACATACGGTCGCCTTGTTATTTTTCAGGGTCCGTTGGCCTGCTCAGCACGGCAAGAGACTTCATGCACTTCGAACAGATGCTGGTCAACAAGGGCAGCCTGTTTGGCCACCAACTGCTAAAGCCGGAAACCGTAGAGCTGATGTCAACTAACAAGATCGGTAAGCTATTCGACAGCAGTGGTAAGGGTGTTTCAGGTCTGGGTTTTGGCTACACAGTGGGCATCAATATGCATCCTGAGTTGTCCAAGGACCCGCGTCCAGCCGGTGCGTTTGGGTGGGGCGGCGCAGCGGGAACAGTGTCCTGGAGCGCGCCCGCCGAGGAGTTAAGCTTTGTCTATATGGTCATGGGGCCAACCGAACTGCCGTCGAAGCTGGCCGCCATTGTTAGCGACGCACTGCTTGACTGACCAGTCGGCTAACGAGTTGGCCTACTATTCTTCCGGGTGAATATGCACGGTGCCCGCATCACCATCAATGGTAATGGTCTGGCCATGCTTGATGCGCTGGGTTCCGTTACCCACCCCCAACACTGCTGGAATACCGTACTCGCGCGCAACAATAGAGCCGTGAGCCAGAATGCTGCCAACATCGGTAACGAGACCTACAGCGTTGGCAAACAGCTGCGTCCACGCAGGCGTCGTTAGCGGGCTAACCAAAATACTGCCGGGGATCATATTATCGAACTCAGCGGGTCCAAGTACCACACTGGCCTTCGCGGTAATAGAGCCTGAACTGACCGGAAAACCACGCATCATGTTGCTGTCTTCGTCGTTCTTGATTTGGGTTTCTTTAAACGACACCGCATCAAGTTCACTTACCTCAGCCGGCAGGGTGCCGGGCGGGTGATGGCGCTTGCGTGCTTCGCGTAGTTCGCGGCGCTCTGCGGCGGTTTCGGCGAAGGTGCTCTTAGTGTCACCGTTGCTCATGGCATGCACGGCGTTTTGGAGTTCCTCGGCGTTGCAATAGAAGATGTCGTCCCGACGTCCGAAGGTGCCGGCTGCTACAAGACGGTCGCCCAATTCGAAGGCCATGGGCCGCAAGATCGACCAGGTATAGCCAAAGTGGAAGGCGACTTCTTCGCGGATGAAGTTGTATTTCATTGCCAGCCACCAGCGGAAGCGGAACTGCCAGTATTCTAGGCCCGAGAGCAATTGCAAAATTTCTTCGTGCTTTTGCTTACGAATTGAAGCGGTTTTCTTCGACTGATTGCTGGGGTGGTAATCCCTGTCGCGAACCATGCCTTTTAGTGATGCGAACAAGGCCGAAGGGTCTTCAATTTGCGTCGGCTCAATGAAGTCCATGCTGTAGCCCTGATGGCCGTACTTGCCTAGATAGTCTTTCAATGCAGCAAGCACTGGACCGCCTTTCTCATGCGCATACAGCGCCTGAAACAAAAACGGTGACGGTACAACAAGCACGGTATAGCTAAGGTCCTCATCAGCTCGCACCAGTTCCGCAATCGCGAACAGATCAGCGTTAGCCTGCATGGCCTTAGACTCGATGCCGGTCAGAAACTGGCCGCTGATGAAGTTGTGCTCCGGCAGGGTTTCTTTGAGGAAGCACTGGAACTGATCGTCCGTCGACTTAGCAACGCCAAAGGTATGAGAAGAGTCATCGCTCCAGTACCGGCCTTCCTCAATGCCCATCGTATGAATGGCGTCATAGAGTTCGCTTGCGGACGCCTTTTTGATGTCCATGGCACGGTACTTTTCGGCAACGCCCGCAAGGCGCGGCTGCGTGTAGTCGTACCACTTCTTTAACACGGCATCGTTCTGTTCTGTTCGATTGAAGGCAATATAGGTTGGATTTTCGCTGATTGGCATAGTGATCAGTGCGTCGGTGTCTTCATCAGTCTGTTGCGCGTACCAAGCTTCGAATGCGGTGCGGTCTTCGCTGTTCAGACTTTCGCGGAACGGGTCGAGGTCGGCGACTGCGGCCGAGCGGGCATTTTTCTTTTGCTGTGCCAGTTCTTTCGCAAACGCCTGAAATTCCGCGGCTTCGATTTCTTCTTCTGTTATCGGTGCCATGCCGTCGTTGCGCTTCTTGCGGGCTTCCATGTCTTTGATGATGTTGGGCCAGTCGAAGCGTTGATAACCGTAGCCGTTGACGGTTACAAACATCGGTCCGCCGCCGACCATCATGGGCGCCAGATTTTTTTCGTTGCGCGGGGCTTCCAGTCCTTGAGTCAGGTACAGGTCCGCAAATAACGGACACAGAGGGTCGGGCATGTTCTCGACGATCTGGCGTCGGCTGACAAATTGCGCGGGTGCCGTTGGCGCCCACTCAACCTCAATTGGCTGCACTGGCAGGTTTGTGATGGGGCGCGACTGCAGTAAGTGCAGCTTGCCGTCGCAAAAGGCCCACTCGATATCTTGCGGTAACCCCGTATAAAGCGCTTCGATCTGCAGGGCTGTTGCGCTCAGCTCGCTAAGCATGGCATCGGACATTGACGACTGATCTCGATCACCTTCTGCCACGTCCTCCATGCGAATACCCTGATCACCGTCATAGACGATTTGTTGCTCCTTGGGCCCAAGTACCGCCTCTTTTACAGACAGATCGTCGCGATTAATGATGAAAGTGTCGGGAGTAACCTGGCCGCCAACGACTGCCTCGCCGAGACCGAAACTTGCGTTGATGATCATCTCGGAGCGCTCGCCGCTGGCTGGGTTTGCGGTGAACAAGATGCCAGAGACCTCAGAAGGCACCATTATCTGTACTACTACGGCCATCGCCACGATGTCCTGTCCGATGCCGTTTTGATGTCTGTAGCTAATCGCCTGAGCGGTCCACAGTGATGCCCAGCATTTGCGCACCGCGTCGACCACCTCATCGCCGCCGCGAACGTTGAGAAACGTTTCTTGCTGACCGGCGAAGGAAAAATCAGGCAGGTCTTCGGCGTTGGCTGACGAACGCACGGCCACCGGGATGTTCGCGTCCTGAAGGCCTGCATAAGCCGTTTGAATGTCTTTGACGATCTCGTCATTCATTGGCGTACTGAGAATCAGCGTCTTGATTTTCTCTGCGCTGTTATCAAAAGCAGGATAGCCGTCGCGCAATTCAGGTCGTGCCATTTTGAGAATGGTAGCTTGCAGGTCATTGTCTTTGACAAATTTCCGATAGGTGTCCGCAGTAACGAGAAATCCACCGGGAACGGCAAATCCGGCACGCGCCATCTTTGCCAGCGATCGACCCTTGCCGCCCACGCGTTCCAGTGAATCATCTGTTGTGTTGATTGGCGCTGTATACATCTGATTAAACCCTTGCTTAAACCCTGAATCGTTCTGTTAGCAGCACAACGATTGGCGCGCTCGCGCGCGCAACTTCCATTGAAATTTCCCGGCTGATGACGGTGATGGTGGCAACAGCGACGCTGCTATGTGAGTTCTCAATTGGCACATAGCACCGTAATAAACCGGAGGAAGGCATTATGCATTCTCGATATATGACTGGCATGTGATCTTTCGTATGACCCAAGAGAACCCACCCAAAACCCCTAAAGGGGTGATCGTCTGAACGGTTTGGTGCAGCCTTGCTTTACCCCGGGCGTTGGATCTAGCAACCTTCTCATTGCCAGTCACCATATGCTGATGGCTGGCGGAGTCGTCGCTGCCCAGACATCAAAACAGCTAACGAGGGGTTGCATGCGCAGAGTATTCAAGTGGTCGCTTTGGACTGTCGGCACCATTGCAGGGTTGCTGCTGTTACTGATGAGTTTCGGGCCTGCGGTCTACATGCGCATGGTGGAACCTGATCATGAGTTTGGCTCGCAGCCACCGCCTGATCCGCCCAACTACAGGCTCCGCTCCAGTTGGGCTGCCTGGCCAGACGATGCAAGTCCTGCAGAACGGTTGCCTGACGGCTTTGTGCCCACACCGGATACTAAGCGCCCAGCCAATGCCTTTTTTCTTCACCCCACATCCTATGGCGGCAAGCTAAGCTGGGTGCAGCCCATTGACGATGCACGAGCGCGGCGCGGTACTGATCTGGGTGCGATTTCGCGTCAGGCTTCTGCGTTCAACGACTGTTGTCGCGTTTATGCGCCGCGTTTTCGACAGTCCAATATCATGGGCTACCAAGAAGAAAGCTATAACCAGATTTTCGATATCGGCTATCAGGACATCCGCGCCGCGTTTAAACATTTCCTGTCAGAAACCGAGCCTAATAGCCCCATCGTCTTAGCAAGCCACAGCCAAGGGTCTTTTCAGATGGTGCGACTCATCGCAGAAGAAATTGACCGTACCCCGCTAATGGATCGGTTGGTGGCGGCCTATGTTATAGGCCACCAGCTATCGAATGCAGTCGCTGCAGATCTTTATCAGGATGTCGAAATATGTCGCACACCGACGCAATTCGGTTGCCTGATTAGCTGGGACGCACACGAGGCCGATAAGGCCCCTTCGGGTATCGCTGACAGCGGCGGGCAGAAGAACTGGAATGGCACCGACTATTCGGGTTTTGCCGCCGGGCCAAGCATTTGCGTTAATCCTGTGACTTGGACCACAGATAGCCAGCCTAGCGACAGGTCTGACCATGTGGGGGCGTTAGAGGCTTGGACAAAAACAACCGACGTGGATGAATCGCTTGGCGAACTCGTTGTCGGCAAAGTATCGGCGTATTGCCAGCAGGGCGATGGTCCCAACTGGTTGTTGGTCAATTCTGATCGCGGCGAAAAGCTGAAATCACAGGGCATTTGGGCGTACTTTGGCCGCAACCTTCACGGTTCCGACTACAGCTTGTTCTGGGCCGATATCCGGCAGAATGCGACGGTTCGAGTCGAAGCTCTTTTGCAGGATCGTAAGCAAGCATTAACCAGCAACACACGGGCGCAAGACCTACGTTAACAGCTTCCGGTCCGTCT
>JAACDW010000071.1 GCA_009936775.1 Pseudomonadota bacterium | reverse complement strand
CGAGTTTATCAGGCGTGTGCAGACCTAATGCAGGCGTACCCTTGGCATGCAGGAGTGCTCGACGAACTCGCGCAACGCTTGGCACGCGATGCGCTGCCAGCGGCCATTGGACTGTCCTGCGCAGAAGGTTGGGGCGGCCAATCGCTATTGGCCCGAGCTTCCATGTTGCTGCTGGGAGTGGACCAAAATCAGCGGCCGGAGGAGCTTGCACACCCTGATTTTCGTTGGGCTGTGCCAGACGGCAGTATGATCAAAGTGGACCAAGTACGCGCATTGAATGCCTTCGCAGTGCAGACCCCACAGATTGCACCGCGCAAGGTAGCGGCTATTTTGGACGCCCATTTACTTAACACCAATGCCTCGAACACGCTGCTGAAAACACTCGAAGAACCGCCAGCGAATACGCATATTTTACTGTGCACGGCGCACTGGAGCAGATTGCTGCCAACGCTGCGCAGTCGCTGTCAACACTTTCAGGTAAAGGGTTCAATAACCCAAGCGGAGAATTGGCTGCATGAGCAGGGGATTACGGTTACGCCGCAACAACTTGCGCAGGCAGGCTACGCGCCAGTTACCATGCGCGAGCAGTTCGCCAACTTTGACTTACAGCCACTGCTAGCCGAAGTTGCCCGAGCCCAGCATTTTTCCGACTTGGTGGACAGGGTGATTGGTTTGGGCACAGAGGTTGTGCTTGCCAGTTGGTTTCGCCTGCTGATTGCGCAACAAGGTCACGCACCCAGTCGGGCGTTGTTGGCTTTCGCCGATGAACTCAACGACACGCGGCGGATGCTGGACACTACGAATTCAACCAACGTGCGCCTAGCGTTAGAGCGTCTGTTCCACCTATGGCAGCAAGTTGTTGCCTATCAGGCGCGCACGCGCAAGGACAGCTAATGGTTAACTGCATCAATGGCTTGCAGCGATAGCATGCTGATCGATTCCCACTGTCACCTCAATTATCTGGATGACCCAGAGGCGGCCATACACCGGGCGCGGGAGGCCGGTGTGACTACCTGCCTGTGTATCAGTGTCGATGAGGCGGGTTTTACTGGGGTCAAGGCCTTAGCGGACGCCCATGCTGATATTTGGGCCACAGCGGGGGTTCATCCCGACGCTGCGCAGGGGAATTTAGATTGGATCGAGCAGGTTGTAGGCGATGAGCGCGTTGTCGCCGTTGGCGAAACCGGATTGGACTATCTGCATGCGAGCACAGCAACCGAGCAGGCGCGTCAGCGCGAGGCCTTCGCGCTACAGCTTGGGCTGGGTTTGAAGCATCAAATGCCCGTAGTCGTGCATACCCGGCAAGCAGAGCAGGATACGCTGGACCTGTTGCGTTGCCATCAAGGCGTTGCCGGTGTCCTGCACTGTTTTACCGAATCTTGGTCTATGGCCAAGCAAGCACTGGACCTAGGTTTCTACATCTCCATCTCGGGTATCGTCACGTTTAAGAACGCCGCAAACGTGCGTGAGGTCGCGGCCCAAGTGCCTGTCGAACGTTTGTTGATCGAAACTGACGCGCCTTGGCTGGCTCCGGTACCAAGGCGTGGTAAATCCAACGAGCCCGCCTTTGTCGCCCACACAGCGGAGTTTTTGGCCGAGCTACGCGATACACCGGTCGAGCAGTTGCGTCGCGAAACGGCAGAAAATTTTGTGCGGCTGTTCAACTGCGGCAGCTGAGCCAGCGCCAACTCGCTCCTGCCCTGTTTATAACACCCGATCAAAGAACTGCAGGATGGCGTTGAAGCGATGAATCGAAACATGCGTCTCCTGCATCGAGTGCTTCGCACCGGGATAGGTCATAAGTTCGAAAGATTTGCCGAGCTTTTGCAGTTCTGACATCAGCATGGTGCTGTGAGTGAACAACACATTGTCATCGGCCAAGCCGTGAATCAGCAGCAGCGGTCGCTCTAGCCGGGCCAGATGGGGCAATACGCTACTGGCTTTATATGCCTCCTCGTTATCGTCAGGTAGGCCCATAAAACGCTCGGTGTAGTGAGAATCGTAAAGCCGCCAATCGGCCACCGGTGCCACTGCCGCACCAGCCTTGAAGCAATGGCCCGCCTGAGACAAGCACATCAGAGTCATATAGCCGCCATAGCTGTGGCCAAAAACGCCGACACGTTGAGGATCAGCCCAAGACTCATTGGCCAGAATCTGCGTGCCCAGCAGCTGATCCTCTACCTCAATGCTGCCCATTTTTTTGTACAACGGTGCCTCGAATTGCCTGCCACGATTGGCGGCACCGCGGTTGTCCAGTTCCAGCACGCCGTAGCCCCGCTGGGCAAACAATTGCACCAGCAAGGTGCCCCAGTCACGGCGCACCTTCTGCGCGCCCGGCCCGCCATACACATAGACGATAGTCGGGTGCTTGCCTTGGATTTCCGCAGGGGGGGTCAGGCGATAGTGCAGCTGGTGTCCATCGCTTACTAGGGTTCCGAACCGGGCGATCACGTGGTTGTGCGCAAAGGCTGCGTAGCGGTGATCTGCGCTGATGGCTTCTTCTGCAAGAACTTGCGGCTCGCCCCCATTGGTATCGTTGAGGGTAATTTGTAGGGGGGTTTTGAGGCTACTGTAGCGATCGAGGAATAGTGCCCTGTTTTGTGCAACGACCACATCATGCACGCCCATTTGATTTGTTAACTGCCGATATCCTGAACCGTCCAGGGCAACTTCGAACAGGTGGTTATCAATGGGCGTTTCATCCCACCCCGTCACCAGAGCCGTTTGTTCGTTGGTCGAGAGAATTTGATTGATATGCGATGGTCCCCGCAAACGTCTCACCGCGTTGTCCGCGCTAATAACAATGGCCTGCCGTTGTCCTTCATCTTCGGAGGAAAACAGCAATCGATGGTCGTCCAGTTCGTGCAGGTCGTCGGTTAAATTGATCCACGTGGCCGAGGTCTCGCGATAACGCTCGAACCAGCTTTGTTGCTCAAAATCATAAAAGCGCAATGACAGATTTTGCTGCAGACGATCCTGTGTTTGCATGCAGAGGCCGTTTCTTATCGGCAAAACGCGCGCTAAATAAGTGTCGTTGGTGCCGTCTGCGGACGCCCAAATTTGCTCAGACAGCCGGGTCTGAGTGTCAAAAACGAGCAACGTAACCGCTGGGTTGGTCGCGCCAGCATAGGGATAGCGTTGGGCGACGGTGCGCGAGCCGTTGCCATCAATCTCCATGCGATGACTTATCTCGACAGGGGTGTCGTCATTGCAGCAATAGATGAGATACCGTTCGCACTGTGACCACCAAGCTCCAGCGAATCGATGCATTTCCTCTGCTGCCAAGAAATCGGCAAGTCCGTAGCTTAGATTTTCGCCGCCATCGGTGCTGACGCGAATCTCGTTTTCAAGATTGCCCAGCTCTTTGTAAAACAGGTTGTTGTCCCGCACATAGCTTATCCGGGCACCGCTGGCGCTTGGGTTGAAGCCGCTGTGGCGGTGCGGGTTTGGTGTGATTTGCAGTGCTTCGCTCGCGCTGTCTGCGGATGGCATCAGATAGGCCTGCCCGTCTGCATAGACCGCGAGGCTGCCATCTTGACCCAGCCATTGATAGTGCGAAATACCGAAAGTGAATTGGCGTTTACGCTCCCGCTCAGCACGTTCAGCGTCGCTGAGTTCGGTGACAGATTCGTCTGCGTGGGCGTTTAAATCCGCTGCAGCTAACAACAAGGCGTGTGCATTACTGGCGCGATTAAAACGCCACAAATCAAGAATGGTTGGTGTCTCTTCCGAGCCTTTGAGATAACTGACGAATGTGCCACAGGGCGAGAATTTGAACTGACTCGGTAACGTCAGGCGTAGCCCCGGCGGCGTAAATAAAATTTCTGGCGTGAGAATTTGCGATGGCTTGGCGTGCAAGTGGCTATCCTGTTTGAGGCTCGCGTTTGTAGCTTGTTTTCATAGCTTGGCAAAAGCGTCGCGGG
>JAACDW010000282.1 GCA_009936775.1 Pseudomonadota bacterium | reverse complement strand
TTATGCGAGAGGAACTTGGAAAAAATCTACGGCGGTTAAGGGCTACGCGAAAAAGGCTGCTCGACAAGCGGCTGTTTATCAGCGCCAGCTGAAACGCTGTGCCATCTGATGCGTCAATCGGTCGCCAGCGTTGCAACGAACTAGAGTTGGAAAAGCTTTTTCGGAGTTTGCGGCAGCTCGTCGGCGCGGCGAATAATCTTCGTTAGCCAGGCAATGTAGGGCTTGGCTTGGCGTAGCAGGGTGGCGACGCTGGTGTCGTTTTCGTCGCTACGGAACGCGCGACGAAAGACCGGGGCGTAATACAGGGGCTTGCCGAAATACACGGCATGGTTGGTGAAATGGTTACGCAGTTCGTTAAATTCATCCCGGCTATCCACCATGTTTGGCAGCAGTACGATGGGAGGCGGGGGACCGTCTAAGTTTTTCTTTTGGCGGCCGAATAGCTGTCGCAGTTCCTCAAGATATTTCAGCGTAGCAAATACATCAGCATCGCCAACGGAGGTTGGCACAAAGATCACATCGCAATGCATGAGGAATGTGCTGCGTGACGGCTCGTTGCCCGCGGGGCAATCGAAGACAATGTACTTCTGGGTGGTACTGTAGGGAAAGTCTGAGCCCATATGATTGATCAGATTGCCGTTATTCGGCGAGCCGGAATTCAGGAAAAAGTCCTCATTTTCCAGCACACTGAAGCGACTGTTCTCAAACCGGCGCAGAGACTCGCTGCTGGTTTTTTGCACATCCAGATCAATAAGTTCCACCCTGGAATTCGGATGCTGGGTCGCGATACCCAGGCTCGCCATGAGCGCCAGCGTGCTCTTGCCAACTCCTCCCTTAGAATTGGCGAACACAACGGAGCGAGGTTTCGCCAAGACGACTTGGTTAACCTGTTGCGGGTTTTCAGAGTTCAAAAGTGGCGCTCAAGCAGTAGCCGTAGTTTACTGGTTCCCACCATCGCTAACGACGGGGTCGTCATCGGAGTTGCTGATCGCCGCGGTAAAGGCCTCTAAGCGGTCTGAAACAACGGGAGCAGCAATGTTCTCTCCTTCCCAATCTGTTGAGATTTCACCGACGAGTTTTGCGCCCTCCATGCATTCGATGGACCCATACTTGATGTTGCCGCGGATTCTGCCGGAGGCGCAGACAGTGAGTTTTCCTGAAAGCTGCAGGCTGTCCTCAACCGTGCCTTCGACCTCAGCGGTCTCGCCGGAGATGTCGCCAACGACCACGCCAGATGGGCCGACGATTAGGTGTTTGACTGCCACCTTGCCAACGATTTTGCCATCGATGCGGGCAGTGCCGTCGATAGCCAGTGAAGCGCCCTCAAGATGAGTCGCGGGACCTACATAGAATTCGTAGTCTGAATCTTTCTCCGCCATGTCTCTATTCCTTTCGTTGCTCAGATTGGCTCTGAGTTTGTTGTCAAATGTGTTGTCTAAACTGTTGTGATCGGTAGCTGAAAGTTAACGCTTGCGAAGTACCTAACACAGAACCTACGTCACTTTGCCACCTGAACTACGGCGGCCTGTGGCTCTTCAGCCATCGTTACCAACTCGCCCGTAATTACTGCCCCCGGGCTTACTGCAAGCTTGTAGAAACGGATCACACCGCTCACCTGTGCAGATGCTCCAATCGAAACACTGTCGGTGCCGGTCACGTTCGCATCTACTCGTCCGGCGATTTCGACCCTAGGAGCATTAATTTCGCCGGTAAATGAACCGCCCTCAAGAATTTTGACCACGCTACTGTCTTGGTCATTACAGATGACCGAGCCATTTACTGTGCCCGCGATCACGAGTTCTTTACAAAAGGTAATATCGCCGCTTAGCACCGTGCCAGCGGCGACGAGACTTGTAGCAGCGTTTTGACTCTGTTTCGTGTTCATGAACCCTGTTCCAGGCGAACGTTCAAGCTATTAGTCGGCAGAGTCTACTATAAGTTGATGAAAATATTGTCAGAATGCGCGAATAGTTTGGAGTTCAGTAACTTACGCCCATGCCCGCTCTGGCGTCATTGCTGACGCCGTAACTGGGTATGGGATAGCGCAATCCGTTGCGAGATAGGGCTTCCAAGCCTTGAATGACCTGGGGCAAGAAGTGCGGCGGGATGGCCATCAGCAGTTCATCTTCCATAACACCGCCGTAACGGCGTTCGGCAAAACACGGAATCGAAAGACTCGGCTCTCCACTAGCAAGGGCCTTGCCCCAGCTATCAGCACAGGCAGATTCACCGACGCAGCCAAAGGTAAGTTTCTTGTAGCCCGTCCACTGCAGACCGTTGATGAACAGGATCATTTGCGCTGGCGTGGCATAGATAAGGCAAATATCAGGCGGGTTCAGACGACCGCTGGCTAATGGACTGACTGCCATAGCCTCGTAATGGCCGAAGGGCACAACATCCATGGCGGCCTGATGCGCGGCAGCATCTTCAGCGCTGCCATACCACACTCCGTTCATGCGCTCCCCAGACAGCCATTCCTCACTGCGAGGATGCAGGCCTATGACCGTGCTGCATTGGGCCCCTACTAAGTCTTCTGCGGTAATGCCGACAGTCCAACCATTGCGCGCTGCCTGGCCGACAATCTGATCAGTGGTGTGGATGTCCTTGGGTCTTCGAACCCGCGGTATTTGTTCCATCTCTGCGCGTTTGGCAAATAACTTCATACCAATCGGCGTTGTGCGCAGGCGCAGCAGTCGATTTAGGTCGTCGACCACCTTGCTGCCGTCAAAATCCAGTTCACTGGCGATGATATCTGACATGTCTTTTCCTATTTATGCTGGCGAATTATGGGTACGTCTCGGCTCTCAAGCTCAGGACGAAAGCTTTTGTCGATAAAATGCGCGACAAAGGGCGCTCAGTCGATCGGGTTCATCGTAGTGCACCATATGCCCAGAGTTTTCGAACCAGTGGTGTTCGCAATCCCGGAACAGTTCGAGGCGTTCGAGCATTTCGTCTTCGGCGAAATGCCCGTCGAAGTCGGCTTTGCCCATTTCTGCGCCCCAGTACTCAAAAGCCAGACTACCGCTAACAATGCAGGTCGGTGCCTGAATATTGCGCCAATATTTGGCATCATTAGCTCGAGAGGCGCCCACGAATACGCTGTTGGCGCGTGAATCAAAGGCCCAAGCCAAGCCAGATTCGGTGTTGCTCAGCAGATGGGGTATGAGTTGCGCGGCATGCTCTTGGTCGAGCCTTGGGTTGTTGCGTATAAGGCGCATTAGCGCGTCGGCCTCGCTGACAATGCGCCGGCTGCGACTTTCCTGCTGCCGCAGCCTTTGCAAAATCATAAACTGTAGCGCCTGCATTTCTGCAGCTTCGTCTTCCTGCCGCGCGCGATGAGGTGGTCCTAGGCCCTCGACGATCATCACCGCCTGCACCTTCTCCGGAAAAATTGCAGCGTATCTGCTGACGATGTGACCGCCTAGGCTATGGCCAAAGAGAGCGATATGATTGCTCGCCAGTGCCTCAATGGTTTCGTGCAGATCGAGCACAAAGTCGAAAGCACCGTAGGCATCACTGCGGTCGCTGCGACCGTGTCCGCGCAGTTCTGGCAGCAAAATATGGAAGTGTTCGCTCAATTGGGTGGCGATAGGTAACAGCGCATAAGCACTGTCGCGGAGGCCATGGTGCATGACGATGGTGGTGTCGCTGGGGCTTTTGCTGCCAAGCTCCAGCACGCTAAGCGTCAGACCATTACTCTTGACCTTGTGCACAATGTGCTGCGGCTGCGGATTCAACCTATCAGGCGATTGCATGGGCTTATCCTAGGCGAGCGATAAC